>JADGPB010000013.1 GCA_017882655.1 Propionibacteriales bacterium | reverse complement strand
GACGCGCGAGCTCGGCGCGCGGGGGATCACCGCGAACGTCGTCGCGCCCGGCTTCATCCAGACGGACATGACCGCGGCGCTCGACCAGGCGACGATCGACGCATACGAGAAGCGCATCCCGGCGGGCCGTCTCGGGGCTACGGACGACGTCGCCTCGGCGGTGGAGTTCCTGGTCTCCGACGCCGCGGGCTACATCTCAGGAGCCGTGCTGCCCGTCGACGGCGGCCTCGGCATGGGGCATTAGGAGGAACGTCATGGGCATTCTCGAAGGCAAGCGCATCCTGGTCGCGGGCGTGACGCTGAACACCTCGATCGCGTACGCCGTCGCACGGCTAGCACAGGAGGAGGGCGCCACCGTTCTGGTGTCGAACTTCGGCCGGGCGCTCGGCCTAACGCGACGCGTCGTGGCCAAGCTCGACCCCGTACCGCCGGTGCTCGAGATCGACGTCACCAACCCCGAGCACCTCGCCGCGCTTCCCGACCTCGTACGGGAGCACGTGGACGGTCTGGACGGGCTCGTCCACTCCATCGCGTACGCCAACCCGGAGACGGCCCTCGGAGGCCAGTTCCTCGACACGCCGTGGGAGGACGTCGCTACCGCTCTGCACGTCTCCGCGTACTCGATGGCCTCGCTGGTCCGTGCCGCGCGGCCCCTGCTGGCGCCGGGCGCGTCGGTCGTCGGGCTCACGTTCGACGGGTCGATCAGCTGGCCGATGTACGACTGGATGGGCGTCGCCAAGGCGGCCCTGGAGTCGACCTCGCGCTACCTCGCGCGCTACCTCGGCGAGTCCCAGATCCGGTCCAACCTCGTCTCGGCGGGCCCGATCGACACGCTGGCCAAGAAGGCGATCCCGGGCGCGAGCGAGCTCGACCATGTGTGGGACACCCGCGCGACGCTCGGCTGGGACCAGAAGGACACCGAGCCGACTGCCAAAGCGGTCGTCGCACTGCTGAGCGACTGGTTCCCCAAGACCACGGGCGAGGTCATCCACGTCGATGGCGGCGTCCACTCGACCGGCGCCTGACCGGGCTACGGGTCCTGCTGGCGCGAAGGGTAGGTTTTAGACTCATGACGGCTGTTGTCGAGATCGCGGGCGTGACCGTGCGCCGGGGCAACTCGCTGCTCCTCGACAACGTCGACCTGAAAGTCGACGAGGGCGAGCGCTGGGTGATCATCGGCCCTAATGGCGCCGGGAAGACCACGCTGCTTAAGGTGCTGTCGACCCAGATGCACCCGACGGCCGGGATCGTCGAGATCCTGGGCGAGACGCTGGGGGCCGTGGACGTGTTCGACCTGCGTCCCCGGATCGGGCTGGCGTCCTCGGCGTTGGCCGAGCAGGTCCCGTACGAGGAGAAGGTCTCGGACCTCGTCGTCAGCGCGTCGTACGGCGTGGTGGGCCGCTGGCGCGAGAAGTACGAGGACCAGGACTTCGGGAGGGCAGCGCAGCTGATGTCGCTGCTGCAGGTCGACCACTTGGCGGACCGTACGTTCGGCACGTTGAGCGAGGGCGAGCGCAAGCGTGTACAGATCGCCCGCGCCCTCATGACCGATCCCGAGCTGCTGCTGCTCGACGAGCCCGGCGCCGGGCTGGACCTGGCTGGTCGTGAGGCGCTGCTGGAGACGCTCACGGCGCTCGCCGACGATCCGGAAGCGCCCACGTCGATCATGGTCACCCACCACGTCGAGGAGATCCCGGCGGGCATCACACACCTGCTGCTGCTCCGCGGAGGGAAGGTCGTGGCGGCTGGCACGCTGCGCGAGACGCTCACAAACGAGAACCTCTCCCGCACGTTCGGCATGAGGCTCCAGGTCGAAGAGCACGGCGACCGCTGGTCCGCCAGGTCGGTGCCGGCTGCTCGACGCGCGGAGGGCTGACGGTGTCCATCAACCTCAACGACTTCTTCGGTCTCCACCTCGTGCTGCTGTGGCTTGCGCTGGCCGTGATGCTCGGCGCACTGGAGGTGCTGCGCAGGGACAGGACGATGGCGAGGCTGGCTGTGTGCGCGCTTGCGGCTGCTCTGATCGCGCTGATCTTCACGCACCTCTGGTGGCTCCAGCTCACCGTGTTCGTCGCCTCGGTCGTCGGCTCGGGGCTCGGCGCTGCGAACCGCCGCCGACGGCACACCCCAGCGGGGGACGTACCGACGGACGACGTCTGATCAGCCGACGTACGCGTCGAGGTGGTCGGCGAGGGACAGCGCCTCGGCCTTGAGCATCAGCGCGCGGTCGATGTCGCCCAGCGCGCGGTACCGGGTGGCCTCCTCGAGGCGACGCGACACCTCGGCCCGTGCCAGCTCCATCATCTGGGCGTCCGTCAGCTCCTGGACGACTCGCTCGGCATGGCCGAACGCCACACCCCCCGCTACGAAGTCGCTGGAGGCCGGCCCGGACGGTGCGGGCGTCGTCACGTACGACGTCTCCGCGTTCTGGATCGCGCTGATCGCGTCGCGCACGGCGCGCAGGCCCACCTTCTCGCGGCGCTTCATCAGGCGCACCAGGTCCTCGCGCAGGTAGTCCAACAGGGTCATCACACTCCTCCTTCGTCGACGCCGTTCGTCGGCAGACAAGACGCTAGAGGTTCACGTCGCGTGAAGGTCAAGCAGCAACCGTCGCGCCACGCGGGCCAGCTCCGGATCGGCCAGAGCCCGCTTGACTCCTGCCCGTCCAGCCGACCCGATCTCGCCCAGGGCGAGCAGCGCCGTGAGCCGTACCTGCGGGTCGGGATCGTCGATCAGCGGCTCGACCAACTCTGCGCAGCGAATGCCGAGCGCGGCCGGCGACTCGCCACCGACGCGGCCCACGATCTCGACCACCGCGAGTCGGGTCCCCACGGCGGGGGAGGCGAGCGCCGCGGTCAAGGCGTCGAGCGCCGCCTCGCCGAATCCCGAGAGCGTCTCGATCAGGACGGGCGACGGTACGGGCTCGGTGCCGAGGAGAGCCACGAGAGGCGGCACCGTCGACGGATCGCGCAGCTGCCCGAGCGCTTGGATGGCCGTGCTCACCACGCGCGGTACGGGATCGTCGAGGAGCGCCACGAGCGCTGACGCCGCCTCGGAAACTCGGAGTTTGGCAAGGAGTCGTACGAACAGGCAGCGCAGCTCCGGATCGGGATCGTCCAGCCGGGCCAGCGCCGCCCCGGCGGCGTCAGACTGCTGCGCGAGTGACCACATCAGCACCTCTCGTACCGCCGGGTCGGTCTCACCGGTCAGCGCCTCGACAAGGTCGCGGGTGCTCGTCGCCGAGGGCTGCAGCGCGGCCCTGATCCGTACGATCGGGTCGGGATGGGCGAGCGCCTGCGTCATGGCGATCGCCGCCAGCACGTCCTCCCAGCTGCGATCGGCATTCGTGGCGAGGCTCTGGAGACGGGCCGCGAGCCCGCGCTGGGCGGTGATCGACTCCTCGAGCTGGACGAGGTGGGAACGCAACGTGGTGCTGGCGTCCAGGTCCGGGTCGGCCAGCGCGTCGGCAATCTCCGGCAGGCTGAGCCCGAGAGCTTTGAGGTTCTGGATCTGCAGCAGGCGGAGCAGGTCGTCCTCGTCGTACAGCCGGTAGTCGCCGCCGCTGCGCCCGGCCGGGATCAGCAGCCCGAGCTCGTCGTAGTGGCGCAGGGTCCGCCGGGTCAGCCCGGTACGGTCGGCCACCTCCCCGATCCGCCACGTCCGGCTCACAGCGGGAGCCTAACCTTCTGCTGCCGGTGCGCCGGCGAGCTCCTGGGCTCGCGCGTACCGCTGGGCGATCACCGAGCACGCCATGAGCTGGGCCTGATGGAAGATCATGAGTGGCAGTACCAGGAGCCCCACGCCAGCGCCCGCGAACAGCACCTGGGCCATCGGCAGTCCGGTGGCCAGGGACTTCTTGGTTCCGCAGAACTGGATGGCGATGCGGTCCTCGAGCGAGAAGCCCATCTTGAGGGGCACGAACCAGGTCACCACCAGCATCAGGCCGAGCAGCGCGAGGCACACGCCCACCAGCACGGCGAGCTGCGGGCCGTTGACCTGCGACCACATGTGCTCGGACATGCCCTGCGAGAACGCGGTGTAGACGACCAGCACGACCACGCCGCGATCGACGAGCTTGAGCGGTGCGTTGTGCGCCGTGACGAACGTGGCCGTCCAGCGGCGCGACAGCTGGCCCAGGACGAACGGGATGAGGAGCTGTACGACGATGTCGCCGATCTGGCCGAGGCCGATGCGACCGTTCGCCCCAGCCATCACGAGGACGACCAGGGCAGGGGTGACGAACACCCCGAGCAGGTTCGACGCCGACGCGCTGACGATGGCCCCCGCCACGTTGCCCCGGGCGATCGACGTGAAGGCGATCGAGGACTGGACCGTCGAGGGTACGAGGCACAGGTAGAGCAGCCCGGAGTACAGCTGCGGAGACAACAACGTGCCGGAGAGCGGTCGGAGGGCGAGGCCGATGAGCGGGAACAGTACGAACGTGAACGCCAGGATCGTCAGGTGGAGGCGCCAGTGCGCGAGACCGCGAAGCGCCTCACGGGGAGCGATGCGGGCTCCGTACAGGAAGAAGAGCAGGAAGATCGCGACGTTCGACGCGCCGTGCAGCAGCGTCATGCCGAATCCGCGCGCGGGGAAGAAGGAAGCGAGAACCGCGGAGGTCACGATGGCGAGCAGGAAGCCGTCCGGTCGCAGCCGTCGTAGCCAGGACATCGGTCTCCTCTCCAGCGGCCAGGATATGGTGCCGCGCGTGACGGAGTGGGACCTCGACCCCAGGGTGGTGAGCTTCACCGACCCGGCTGATCCGCGCCTGGGTGACTACACAGGGCTCCGCGAGTCGACGCTGCGACGCCGGGGGAGTGCGTTCATCGCCGAGGGCGAACTGGTGGTACGGCGTGCCGCCGAGGCCGGCTACGTACCCCGCTCCTTCCTCCTCGCGCCCCGGTGGGTGGACGCTCTGCGTGACGTGTGGTCCCGGTTCGACGTGCCCGTGTACGTCGCGGAGGCCGGCGTGGTCGAGTCGCTGACGGGCTTCCATGTGCACCGTGGGGCGCTCGCCGCGTACGAGCGGGAGGAGCGGTACGACGTCGCCTCGCTCGTCGCGCGATGCAGGCGGCTCGTGGTCGTGGAGGACCTGGTCGACCACGCCAACCTGGGGGCGATCGCCCGGTCGACGCTGGCGCTCGGCTGGGACGGGCTGCTCCTGAGCAGCCGCTCGGCCGATCCGCTCTACCGCCGCGCGGTGAAGTCGAGCATGGGCGTCGTGCTGAGCCTGCCGTGGGCGCGGGCGAAAGACGACGAGGCGGTCCCCGCGGTCCTGAAGGCGGCTGGGTACGAGGTGGTGGCGCTCGCGCTCCGCGAAGACGCGGTGTCTCTGGGCGAGATCGCGGCACGGCACGCCGGCCAGGACACCAAGCTGGCGGTGCTTCTGGGAACCGAGGGACGCGGGCTCAGCGACGCCTGGGTGAGAGGTGCGGACGCCGTGGTGACGATCCCGATGGCCGCGGGGGTGGACTCGCTCAACGTGGCCGCCGCCGCCGCGGTCGCCTGTTACGCCTTACGCAGTTGACGGGGATTCGCGGTGCCGCTCGGGGTCGAACGGGAGCTTCTCGGAGATGGGCCAGTCGGCGGGGTAGCGGTACGCCATCTCCTCGGACTTCTTGCGGAGCGAGCGACGCCGTTTGCCGTTGAGACGGTCCCCGAAGACGATCCCGGACAGGTGGTCGGTCTCGTGCTGGAGGCAGCGGGCCAGGAGGCCTGTCCCCTCGATCTCGATCACGTTCCCCTCGACGTCCTGGCCGCGGCAGACGGCCTTGTCGGGGCGGGAGAGCATCTCGTACGCGCCTGGGAACGACAGGCACCCTTCCTCGGCCTCGTCCAGGTTGCGGTCGTTGCCCTCCGGCAGGATCACCACCGGGTTGCAGACGACGCCGGCGTGCACGACGTCGTCGTCGTCGGGGCAGCAGAAGATGAACATCGAGATGTCACGGCCGACCTGGGTGGATGCCAGGCCCACACCCTGGGACGCGTTCATCGTCGCGAACATGTCCCGGGCCAGCGTGACCAGGTCCTCGTCGAAGACGGTGACCGGAGTCGTCCGAGCGTGCATGACCGGCTCGCCCCACCGTGTCATCGGCAGCACGGAGCCGCCGGTCATGAGTTCCTCGACGTTCATGGCTTCCCTCTCGCCGCCGCTCGAATCGGGCGGCTCGCGACAGGATAGTGAACCGCGCCGCCTCAGATGTGGAGGAGGGTCTGTGGATGACGTGCGTCGACCAGCCGGAGCTCAGTGTCCTTCCGGCCGACGGACACCCAACAGTCGTCGGCCTTCGCCGTGAGGGACAGCTTCGCCGTCGGTCCGTGAAGGGCGAGGTCGAACGCGAGGAAACCCAACGGTCCGAGCACGCGCTCCTCCACGAGGAGCTCGGTCCCGTCCGCGTAGTGGAGCCATGCCTGGCCGATATGCGGGCCCCTTCGCATCGAGATCAGCGGGATGTGCCGCGACACGACCGTCATCACCGCGTGGCGGGCGGCCCATTCATGCGGGGCGGGCACGTCGAATGGATCGCTGAGGTCGAACAGCTCGGCGTCAGCGACCCCATCGTCGCCGCCCGTCATCCTCATCCACGCGAACATCGACGAGGCGATGATGGCGAGCACCAGAACGAGCAGAACGTACTGCACGAAGCCAGTATCCGTCCGAGAATCCCTGAGGGCAATAGTTGCCGGATCAAGCTCTTGGATGCGCTTGGGCGAAGGCTGTACGGAGCCGTTCGCCGCTCACGTGCGTGTACACCTGGGTCGTCGCGAGTGAGGCATGCCCGAGGAGCTCCTGGACGGTGCGCAGGTCCGCGCCGCCCTCGAGCAGGTGGGTGGCCATGGCGTGGCGCAGCCCGTGCGGCCCGATGTCGGGCGCCCCGTCGACCAGCCCGACGGCACGGTGAACGACGCGTCGTACGATCCGCGGGTCTATGCGGTCACCGAGGCGCTCGCCGAGGAACAACGCCGACCCCGAGCGCGTGGTCACGAGCTCTCCTCGCCTCGCGCGCCAGCGGTCGAGGGCCCTCCTGGCGGGCGTCCCGATCGGTACCACGCGCTCCTTGTCGCCCTTGCCCAGGACTCGTACGGTCTGGCGCGCATCGTCTACCGCGCCGACATCCAGTCCGCACAGCTCGGACACGCGGATGCCGCTCGCGTACAAGAGCTCGAGGATCGCGACGTCGCGCACCCCCAGCGCCGAGTCGTCCTCTGCGGCCACCGCGATCGCGGCCCTGAGCATCTCGAACGTCTCCGCCTGGCTGAGCGTCTCGGGCAGCCGCTTCGCGGGTCGTGGTGAGCGGAGCGACAACGCGGGGTCGGAAGTCAGTAGGCCCTGGGCATGGGCCCAGGAGAAGCAGCCCCGTACCGACGCGGCCCGTCTCGCCACAGACGATCGCTCGCCTCCCGCGACGGCCAGGCTGCCGAGCCAGGACCGCAGCGCCCGCAGGTCCACGTCCTCGGCTCGGCTGTAGCCGGTCTTGACCAGCCACGCGTCCAGCGCGGACAAGTCGCCCCCGTACGCCCGCAGCGTGTGCGTCGAGACCCGCCGGTTGGTCAGGTGGCCGAGGTAGGCCGCGATGGCGTCTCCGAGCACCGACGGTGCCGCATCGTCGCCTCGGGGGAGCCCGGACGCGACCGTGCGGTCGTCGGTGTCTGGGCCGGTGCTCACCCGGCCAGGGTCCGTCCGACGGGTCCCCGACGCAAGCCGACGCTCCGGCCACGGTCACAAGCGTCTCCGGCAGGAGCTCTGTCCCCCTCATGTCAGCACGGCCATCGGGTCAACGAGCCTCCCGTCGACCCACGCCTGGAAGTGGAGGTGACAGCCGGTGGCAAGGCCGGTGCTGCCGACAGTGCCGATCACTTGACCCGCCGCGACGCGGTCGCCGACTGCCACGCTGTATCCCTTCGCGTGGTTGTACGAGGTCACGAAACGTCCCGTCCCGCCGGTGCCGTGATCAATGATGAGCCGGTTGCCGTACGAGCTCGACCACGTCACCGACACCACGACCCCCGCGGCCGCAGCTCGGATCGGGCTGCCGCACGACGCGCCGAAGTCCGTACCGTCATGAAGCTTCCAGACGCCCGTGACCGGGTGGCGACGCATCCCGTACGGCGACGTCACCGGCCCTGTCGCCGGCATGGCAAGGGCCACCCCTGTCGCGGCCCCCACGAATCCTGCCCCCGTCACCGTCTTCGGCAACGGCGACGCGGACGCCGGTAGCAGCCGGATGGATGGTCCGAGCAGCAGCAGCGGATCGAGGTACGCGTCCCCGTCACGAAGCCCCCAGTGCAGGCACGTCGTGCCCGGGCAGGAGGCATGCCCTGCCTGCAGGCGGCCGATCGGCTGCCCACGGCTCACCTCGTCTCCTGCCGCGACCGTGGCGGCCACTGGCTCGTACGTGGTCCGCACAACCCCGTGGTCGACTACCACGACACCGCGTCCCGCGAGGACGCCCGCGTAGGTGACCGTGCCGTCGGCCGCGGCGGACACCATCTCGCCGGGAGTGCCTGCCAGATCGACGCCCCGGTGACCCGAACCCCAGCTCACCTCAGGCGGTTCGAACCGTGTGATCACGGCCCCCGCGATCGGCTTGCTGCCCGGAGGCAGCGAGGGTGCAGCCGACCCGGCGACCGGGGTCGCGACGAGCGCCAGCGTGGCCACGATGGCCAGCGCGATCCTTGGGAAGGTCCTCATACCCTGACAATGGGCTGGCAGTCGCCGATTCGTCACCGGACCTGCGAGCTGTGGACAGCACTCGCAGCTGTGGACAACCGACGTTGCCGTACGGGCTCCGAGTTGGGTTCGGAGAGTCCGTAGCCGTAGAATGCCCGCGGCGATCGGTTCATGCCGATCGACTATCGCATGCCGACTCACCTCACCGTGTGGGTCACGGTCTCAGGGTCCCGGGAAGCCGGGTGAGACCGGACGTCGGCATCAGGCGGCACCGAATGGCTCGGGGCCGGTGAAACCTCGCGACGGGGAAGCATCCTCGCTCGCACAGAAAGGACACGGCCATGGCCGTTGTTACCGCCCGCCAGCTCCTCGAGAGCGGCGTCCACTTCGGACACCAGACCCGTCGCTGGAACCCCAAGATGAAGCGGTTCATCCTCGCCGAGCGCAACGGCATCTACATCATCGACCTGCACCAGTCGCTGACCTACATCGATCAGGCGTACGCCTTCATCAAGGACATCGTCGGCAAGGGTGGCCAGGTCCTCTTCGTCGGTACGAAGAAGCAGGCGCAGGAGGCCGTCGCCGAGCAGGCGACCCGTGTCGGGATGCCCTACGTGAACCAGCGTTGGCTGGGCGGCATGCTCACGAACTTCCACACCATGGTGAAGCGGATCCAGAAGCTCAAGGAGCTGGAGTCGATGGACTTCGACGACGTCGCGGCCTCCGGCCTGACGAAGAAGGAGCTCCTGGGCCTCCGTCGCGAGAAGGACAAGCTCTCCAAGACCCTCGGCGGCATCCGTGACATGACCCGCGTGCCGCAGGCTGTCTGGATCGTCGACACCAAGAAGGAGCACCTCGCGGTCGACGAGGCGCGCAAGCTGCACATCCCGATCATCGGCATCCTCGACACCAACTGTGACCCGGACGAGGTCGACTGGCCCATCCCGGGCAACGACGACGCCATCCGCTCGGTGGGCCTGCTCACCCGCGTGATCGCCGACGCTGTCGCCGATGGCCTGATGTCGCGCTCCGCCGTCGTCCAGACGGGCGAAGAGGCCGTCTCCGAGCCCATGCCCGAGTGGGAGCGCGAGCTGCTGGGCAAGGCTGAGGCTGCTCCGGCTGAGACCGTCGAAGGCGAGCCTGTCGCCGTCGAGGAGCCCGCTGTCGAGGCGGAGCCTGTCGTCGCTGACGAGCCGGTCGTCGAGGCCGCTGAGCCTGTCGCCGTCGAGGAGCCCGCTGTCGAAGGCGAGCCTGTCGCCGTCGAGGAGCCCGCTGTCGAGGAGCCTGTCGTCGTCGAGCCGGTCGTCGCCGCGAAGCCCAAGGCTTCCGTCAAGGCCGCCGAAGCTGTGGTCGCCGACGAGCCCGTCGCTGACGAGGCTGCGGCGGACACCGCCAACTGATCACCAACCAGACCAACACGAGGACGTACACCTGACATGGCAATCACTGCTGCCGATGTGAAGAAGCTCCGGGACCAGACCGGGGCCGGGATGATGGACGCCAAGAAGGCCCTCACCGAGGCCGACGGCGACTTCGTCAAGGCTGCCGAGCTGCTCCGGATCACCGGTGCCGCGAAGCTGGCCAAGCGTTCCGACCGCGATGCCTCCAACGGCATCGTGGCGGCCGCCGGCTCGGCGCTCATCCAGCTCGGCGCCGAGACCGACTTCGTCGCCAAGAACGACGAGTTCGTCACGCTCGCCGAGCAGATCGTGTCCGCTGTCGACAAGGCCGGGGTTGACTCGGTCTCCTCCGCGCAGACCGTCACGCTCGCCTCCGGCGAGACCGTGGCCGAGGCCATCTCGGCGATCGCAACCAAGATCGGCGAGAAGATCGAGCTCGTCGCCGTGGCGCGTTTCGACGGTACGACCCACTCGTACCTCCACCAGCGCTCCAAGGACCTGCCTCCGCAGGTGGGCGTGCTCGTGGAGTTCACGGGTGCCGACGAGGCTGCGGCACACAACATCGCGCTGCAGATCGCGTCGATGTCGCCGCAGTACCTCACCCGGGCCGATGTCCCAGCGGACGTCGTGGCCAACGAGACCCGCATCGCCGAGGCGACGGCACGCGAGGAGGGCAAGCCCGAGGCTGCCATCAGCAGGATCGTCGAGGGCCGCGTCGGTGCGTACTACAAGGACTACTGCCTGCTCGACCAGCCGTCGATCGTCGACGACAAGCAGTCCGTCGCCGCTCTTCTGAAGAGCAAGGGCATCGAGATCACCCGGTTCGTACGCTTCGCTGCCGGGTCCTGATCTGATTGGCCGGCCACTGGCCGGTAGAGTGACGTGCGCCGCTACCCCCGGGGTGGCGGCGCACGTCCATGACCAGGGCGGCATAGGACGCGATACGAGGAGTGGGACGAATGGCGTACAAAAGGGTCCTGCTCAAACTGTCCGGTGAGGCCTTCGGCGGTGGCCAGCTCGGCGTCGACCCCGACGTCGTAGCCTCGATCGCCGCACAGATCGCAGAGGTCATACACAGCGGTGTGCAGGTCGCGATCGTCGTCGGCGGAGGCAACTTCTTCCGTGGCGTCGAGCTGCAGCAGCGCGGCATGGAGCGGCCACGCGCCGACTACATGGGCATGCTCGGCACCGTCATGAACTGCCTCGCTCTCCAGGACTTCTGCGAGAAGGCGGGCGTCGAGACCCGCGTCCAGACGGCGATCGCCATGGGCCAGGTCGCCGAGCCGTACATCCCGCGTCGCGCCGTACGGCACATGGAGAAGGGCCGGGTCGTCATCTTCGGCGCAGGCTCCGGGATGCCGTTCTTCTCGACCGACACCGTGGCGGCCCAGCGCGCGCTCGAGGTCGGCTGCGAGATCATCCTCTTGGCGAAGCAGGGGGTCGACGGGGTGTACGACGACGACCCGCGCAAGAACCCCAATGCCAAGCGCTACACCGACCTGACCTACGACGAGTACCTCGCGAAAGACCTCAAGGTGGCTGACGCCACCGCCATGAGCCTCGCCCGCGACAACCACCTCTCCATGCTCGTGTTCAACCTCGACGAGCCGGGCAACATCGCGCGGGCGGTAGCGGGGGAGCCCATCGGCACCTTCGTCCACGTCTGAGGTGCAGTATCTTTCGAACATCACCACCCGAAGGGACCTGAAGTGACGACCGCCGACATTGTTAGCGACGCCGACCACAAGATGGACCATGCCGTCGAGTTCGCTCGTGAGGAGTTCGCGGCGATCCGTACCGGCCGCGCGCACCCGGCCATGTTCAGCAAGATCGTGGTCGAGTACTACGGCACTCCGACGCCGCTCCAGCAGCTGGCCTCGTTCCAGGTGCCTGAGGCACGTACGATCCTCATCACGCCGTACGACCAGGGCTCCATGGCCGCCACAGAGCGGGCGATCCGCGACTCCGACCTCGGCGTGAACCCGTCCAACGACGGCCACACGATCCGGTGCATCCTGCCGGTGCTCACTGAAGAGCGGCGCAAGGAGTACACCAAGCTCGCGAAGTCGAAGGCGGAAGAGGGACGAGTGGCCGTCCGGAACACCCGGCGCCACGCCCTCGACACCATCCACAAGCTGGTCAAGGACCATGACGTGTCGGAAGACGACGCTTCCCGGGCCGAGAAGCAGCTGGACCTGGTGACCAAGAAGCACACCGACTCAGTCGACGAGCTGCTGAAGCACAAGGAGGCGGAGCTCCTCGAGCTCTGATCCAGGTGGAGCAGACGAGGGACGAGCAGTTCTGGATTGACGACGCCAGGGAGCGGGTGGACCGGGTCAACGCCAAGGCCGGCCGGAACCTCCCTGCGGCGATCGCCGTTGGAGTGCTGATGATCGCCTGGGTGGTGCTGTCGGTGCTGTACTTCGTACCCGGCTTCGTGGCACTCGTCGTCATCTGCATCGTCTTCGGCACGATCGAGCTGCACCGGGCCCTGATGATCCGCGATCGGGGAGTGTCGGCGATCGTCCCCGTCGCTGCAGGCGGCGCCGTCACGGCGATAGCCGCGTACTTCGCGGCCGGGAAGTCGGCTGAGTACGCCATCCTCTTCGTCATGGCCCCCATGGCCCTCACCTCGGTGGTCGCCCTCGGCTGGCGCCTACGGGGCGGACCCGTCAACTACGTGAAGGACTCCTCTGCCAGCCTCCTCGCGATCGGGTACGTGACCCTCATGGGCGCCTTCCTGCCCCTCGCAGCGGGCGAGTCCCATGGGAATCTGCGCATCGCCGCGATGATCCTGTGCGTGGTCGCCAGCGACGTCGGCGGTTACGCGGCGGGGGTGCTGCTCGGCAGGCACCAACTGGCTCCTGTGATCTCTCCCAAGAAGACCTGGGAAGGGCTCGGCGGGTCAGTGGTCCTGGGGCTGGTCTTCGGCTGGATAACGGTCCATCTGCTGCTCGGCGCGCCTGTGTGGGCCTCCCTCGTCTTCGGCTTCGCGATGGTGCTCGTCGGTACGGTCGGCGACCTCGTCGAGTCCATGATCAAGCGCGACCTTGGCATCAAGGACATGAGCGGCTTCCTGCCCGGTCATGGCGGATTCCTCGACCGCATCGACTCCATCCTCTACGGCGCCCCGATCGCGTGGCTGCTGCTGCATCTGCTGGTGCCGAATGCCTGAGGGTCCGCTGCAGCTGACCTTCGCGGCCCCGCCCCGTGGGAAGCCGCCGAGGCATTTCGCCGATCTCGCGCCGGACGAGCGCGCGGCAGCGGTCTCCGAGCTCGGCCTGCCGGCGTTCCGCGCCAAACAGCTGTCCACCCACTACTACGCCGGTTTCAGTACCGACCCGCTGACCTGGACCGACCTACCTGCCGCGCAGCGCGAGCAGATCCGGGATGCGTTGTTCCCGCCGCTCCTCACGTACGTCCGCGACGTCTCGTGCGACGGCGGCGCCACGGTGAAGACGCTGTGGAAGCTCCACGACGGCACGCTCGTGGAGTCGGTGCTCATGCGGTACGGGCTCCGGCGCGACGGCACTCCCGGATCGCACGGTGTGCGGTCGACGCTGTGCGTCTCGTCCCAGGCCGGCTGCGGCATGGCATGCCCGTTCTGCGCGACCGGCCAAGGTGGTTTGCAGCGCAACCTCAGCACGGCGGAGATCGTCGACCAGGTACGTGCGGCGTGCGCGACGCTGGCCGCGGGAGGTCTGCCCGGTGGACCCGGCCGGCTCAACAACGTCGTCTTCATGGGTATGGGCGAGCCGTTGGCCAACTTCAACGCCGTGATGCGGGCTGTACGGGCGATCACCTCACCCGAACCGGACGGCCTCGGCATCTCTGCGCGCGGTGTCACGGTGTCCACCGTCGGCCTCGTACCGCGGATCGAGCAGCTCGCGGACTCGGGCATCCCTGTGACGCTCGCGGTCTCGCTGCACGCGCCAGACGACGATCTCCGCGACACCCTCGTACCGATCAACACCCGCCACAAGGTCGACGAGGTCGTCGACGCGGCGTGGCGGTACGCGGAGAAGACGAAGCGGCGCGTCTCGATCGAGTACGCGCTGATCCGCGACATCAATGACCAGGCCTGGCGCGCCGACCGGCTCGCGAAGGTCCTGCAGGCACGCGGCGACTGGGGCTGGGTCCACGTCAACCTGATCCCCCTCAACCCCACGCCCGGATCCAAGTGGACCGCGTCTCGCCCCGAGGACGAGGCCGAGTTCGCACGCCGCCTCGCCGACCACGGAGTGCCCGTGACGGTACGAGACACGCGCGGCCGCGAGATCGACGGCGCCTGCGGGCAGTTGGCCGCCAGCGAACGTGTGAAGTAGTACGAATAGGTTCCTGCCCAGGAGTGAGCTCACTCTCATGCCGAGTAGCGGGCGTCCGCTCATCTGGGTTATGCCGGTGATCGCCTCTGCTGCGGCAGCCGTGCGCGCAACCCCCTACTGTCCGGGATGGCAATGTTCCCTTTGCGGCTCTCCGTCAGATGTGGCGCCCGAGTCGCCGTGAGGCGTATCGTCCAAACTAAGGGGACGTCGAGGTCCCGGGCCCCACGAACTGGGGGGTAACGTGTATAGCGCTTGCTGGAGTACCGCTCGCCATATTCAACGGTTCAAGCGCCGGGATGCCGCCGCCACGGTCGCGCTGCTTACTCTTCCGGCCATCGCGGGTACCGCTGTTGCTGCGGGTGATGACTATCCGGATCGGAGCGCTCGAGACTGCTCGGCGCAGTTTGGCGCCTACTCATGCTGCCTCGGCAAGAATGGCAACGAGGTATTCCAAAGGT
>JADGPB010000012.1 GCA_017882655.1 Propionibacteriales bacterium | reverse complement strand
AGCGAGTCGCCGGGAAGGCCCAAGGCCTTCTCGACGCGGGCGTAGATCTCGGGCGACGGCTTGGCGACGCCCATCAGGCCGGAGAAGAAGTAGCGCTCGACGAGGTGAGCCCAGTCGAACTCGGACGCGGTGTCGGCGAAGCTCCGTGGCGCGTTCGAGAGGACGAAGACCCTTGTGCGTACAGTGTTGAGGTCCTCGAGGATGGCCTGCGCGCCCTCGCGGATCTTCCGCCAGCCGCTGGTGTCTGTGGTCACGAGGTCGGGCAGGATCGCGTCGAGGTCATGCACCTGGTGGCCCTCGATGAGCTGTAGTGCCAGCTCCCAGTACGCACGGTCGGTGATGCCCTCGTCGTACGAGTGGCGGTGAGGTCCCCAGAACCCCTTCTCCACCGCGTCGGGCGTGGCTCCGAGGAGTTGGGCCAGCCCGTCGAACAGGCCTGTCGGTGTCGAGAGCACCATGCCGAGGTCGAAGATCGCTACGCGTGGGTTCACGGCAGCGAGACTATCGACTCGAGGGTACGGCTCAGTCGTGGAGCTTGCGGACGTCGAAGGCGACGGCGCGAGGCACCCCCGATGCTTGACCTCCGCCGGAGAGGATCCCGTCGACGAGGTCCGCGGGCGCGGAGTGCCAGGGGAGGTCGGCGAGGTACGCCTTGTGTGCCGCGAGGGATGTCACCGCTCGGTCCCGTCCGTCCTCGGTGACGGCCACATGGTGGGACGGGTGAGAGCTGCCCACGGCGAACAGCCACTTCGGCCCCCACGGTTCCAGGCCGTCGCGCAGGAGCTGGGGGAAGACCCAGCGGTTGTCGGCGTCCCGTACGGCGTCGATGGTCGCCAGCCCGGCCGCGCGGTGATCGGCGTGGTCGAAGCCCCACGGGGTGTCGAGCTGGCCCGTACCGCCGACCACGACATCCGGGCGGAAGCGGCGGATCTCGCGGGCGATCGCTTCACGCAGCGCAAGGGAGTACTCCAGCGTGCCGTCCGGGAAGTCCAGGATCGTCAGCCGTTTCACCCCGACCGCGGCACACGCTGCCTGCTGCTCCTCGGCGCGAAGAGGTCCAGCCTCTTCGGGGGGCCGCTGCATGCCGGCCTCGCCCGCGGTGAGGAGGAGGTACGCGACGTCGACGCCAGCCGAGGTCCACGTCGCGACCGCAGCCGACGTGCCGTACTCGGCGTCATCAGGATGGGCGACGACGACGAGGACGCGCTCGATGGTCTCGTCGAACGATGGGAGAGGCGTCGCCTGCTCTGTCATCGGGCAAGGCTAAGCCTCGCCCTTTCGTATCACCAGAGGTCGACGACGGACCGTGTCAGCGCGCCGGCATCGCCAGGGTGACGGTGACGCTGGGAGTGATCATCGTGTTGGTCGCCGTGATCGCGGTCACCGTGGTGGGGGCGTCGATCAGCAGTGTCCCTGCGGCGCGGCCTGACGCGTCCCAGGCGAGCTTCAGTGCGGTGCCGTCGGTGAGGCACAAGCCCGTGACCAGGCCGGCGTTGCCGGTGACAGCCTTGCCCTTACCGTCCAGCGAGCCCCACTCGTACACAGCCATGCCGAAGCCCTCGGAGGTGTCGAGCCGCGTCGCGCTGATCTTGACCGCGATGAACTGGCCGTTCTTGGGCTTCGTGGCGCCCGTCGGGCACGCGACCTTCTCGGTGATGGACTCCACGGTCACTACGGCTTTCGCGAGCCCGCGGGTCTGCGACAGGTCGGTGGAGGACCCCACCTGGAGCGTGACGGGCGCATCGGACTTCCACGTCGCGGTGGCGGACGGGTCGGCACTCTGGGACACCACGGTGACACCGGGAGGCGCGGTTTGGGCGCAGGAGGCCAACGACACAGCGCAGGCGACGCTGAGGAGTGCTGCTGGAAAGGCGCGCATGGGCCCATTGTGCGGGCGACTGCATGAACTCGTTCGTAGGACCCGCCGCGAATGGGCTACAAATGGGCTCATGCTGTACGCGACCCACGCGCGGGTCCACCTCGACCACATCGTCGCCAACCTCCGGGCCGTGAAGGCCCGGGTCGGTGACAGGGCGGTGCTGCTGGCGATCAAGGCCAACGCGTACGGCCACGGCGCGGTCCCGGTCGCGGAGGCCGTGGAGCGTGCGGGCGCGGCTGATTGGTTCGGCGTCGCGACCGTACCGGAGGGCATCGAGCTGCGGCAGGCGGGCATCCGGCTGCCGATCCTCAAGCTCTCGCAGGTGTTCGAGGACGAGCTGGCGGACGCCGTACGGGCCGGTCTCGTACTCACCGTGGTCGACGACGCGACCCTGCTCGCGGCGGAGCGGGTGGCGGCCGCGCAGGGCGTGACCGTTGAGGTGCACGTCAAGGTCGACACCGGCATGCGGCGCATCGGGGTCGAGCCGGACCGAGCCGCTGCGCTGGCACGCCTCGTCGAGGACCAGCCGCATCTCGCGCTGACCGGCGTCTTCACCCATCTCCCGGCGAGCGACGAGCCGGCGCAGGACGCGTTCACCGCGAGCCAGCTGGTGACGTTCGGGCGGGTGGTGGACGAGGTCACCGCGGCGATCGGCCGCCGCCTTCCGTACATCCATGCCGCCAACTCCGGCGGCGTCCTCGCTCATCCGGACTCGTGGGGCACGATGGTGCGCCCAGGCGTCATGGCGTACGGCCACTATCCCGACCCCGCCACGCCTCGTACCGTCGACCTTCTGCCCGGTCTCACCCTGACCAGCCGTGTCTCGTTCGTGAAGCGGGTGCGCGCCGGCGAGACCGTGAGCTATGGCCGTACCTGGACGGCGCCCCGCGACACCACGATCGCCACGGTGCCCATCGGGTACGCCGACGGCTTCAGCCGCCTCAACTCCAACCGCGGCCACCTGCTGGTGAACGGGCGTCGCTACGCGATCGTCGGCCGGGTCTGCATGGACCAGACGATGATCGACGCGGGCGACGATCGTGTAGCGGTCGGCGACGAGGTCGTCGCGATCGGCACCCAGGGCGACGAGCAGATCACCGCGACCGAGATGGCCGAGGTCATGGGCACCATCCCGTACGAGGTCACCTCCCTCATCACCCCAAGGGTGACAAGGCTCTACGACTAGCTCGGCGAGAGCACCTGTACTGCTCGGGGAGAGCACCTGTACTGCTCCGCGAGAGGACCTGTACTGCTCGGCGAGAGGACCTGTACTGCTCCGCGGTATAGGTCCTCTCGCCCAGGGATACAGGTGCTCTCGCCGGGGGTTATAGGTCCTCTCGCCGAGGAGCCTGGACGTGCGAGAGGGCCGTTCCTCGGAAGGTCCGGCCCTCTGGCGCTTCGATCCGGGAGCCGGGGGATGGACCGGTCGAAGCCCTAGCGTCAGGCTCGCTGCGGAGATCGGGTAGGTGGCCCGCTCTGTTCTTCCGCGCGTCTCATGTCGCCGTGATGACAACGCTACGTCACCGACCACGTACGCGCCACTTGGGCAGGCACATTTCGGCCGTACGGACGAGGCGCATCAGACCACGGACGTACGCAGCCGCAAACAGGCGCTACTGGAGCCGCACGTACCGCCTCTCACTAGACTGCCGCTGAGATCAAGGAGCGAAGAGTGGACTACTCCAGCGCCACCGTGGTGGGCGGCGGAATCGTCGGGCTCGCCGTCGCGTACCGGCTGACGCAGCGTGGCATCGCCGTGACCGTGGTAGAGAAGGAGACGAGCTGGGCCGCGCACCAGACCGGCCACAACTCCGGCGTCATCCACGCGGGCCCCTACTACCGCCCCGGATCGCTCAAAGCGACGATGTGTACCGCGGGCAACGCGTCGATGGTCGCCTTCGCGAAGGAGCAGGGCATCCGGTACGACGTGTGCGGCAAGCTCATCGTGGCGACCGAGGAGAAGCAGCTGCCAGGACTGCGGACCTTGTACGAGCGGGGGCTGGCCAACGGCACGCCCTGCACGATGATCTCGGCGGAGCAGGCCCGCGAGGTCGAGCCCCACGTCAACGCCGTGGCCGCGTTGCAGGTCCACTCGACCGGCATCATCGACTACTCAGAGGTGACCGCGGCGTACGCCCGCCTGGCCGCCGAGAACGGCGCGAACCTCGTCCTCGGCTCAGCCGTACGTGCGATCCACACCGCCGCCGACGGCGTCGTCGTCGAGCACGACGCGGGCCGCGTGACCAGCGACATCATGATCAACTGCGCCGGCCTCCAGTCGGACCGCGTGGCTCGGCTGGCGGGTCTTGAGCCGAGCGTACGGATCGTGCCGTTCCGCGGCGAGTACTACGAGCTCGCCGAGAAGCGGCGCTACCTCGTGAACGCCCTCATCTATCCCGTACCCGATCCCGACCTGCCGTTCCTCGGCGTCCACTTCACGAAGATGATCGACGGGAGCGTCCAGGCTGGACCGAACGCCGTGTTCGCGTTCGCCCGCGAGGGCTACCGCTGGCGCGACATCAGCCCGCGCGACACGTGGGACGCGATCAGCTACCCAGGCTTCCTCAGGATGGCCAGCCGCAACCTCGGCAACGGCGCCCACGAGATGGCGAGGTCGTGGTCCCGCCGACTGTTCGCCGCGTCACTGGCTCAGCTCGTCCCTGCCGTACGCCGCGAGGACATCGTCCCGAGTGGCAGCGGGGTGCGTGCCCAGGCGATCCGTCCCGACGGCTCCCTGGCCGACGACTTCATCATCCAGTACGCGCCACGGCAGGTCCACGTGCTCAACGCGCCGTCCCCCGCGGCGACAGCGTCCCTCGAGATCGCGGCGGCGATCATCGAGCAGTCGCGAGTCGCTTGAGCGCCTTCGAGATGGGGCTTCTCGACGGCGCGGACGCGGTCCTGTTCGACCTCGACGACACGTTGCTGGACTACTCGACAGCGCGCGACGCGGGCATCCGGGCCTGGGTGCAGCAGGTCGATGCCGCCCGGCACACCGGTGATGCCGTACGTGTCTGGCGCGAGCTGGAGGAGCGCCACTTCCGGCGGTACTCGCAGGGAGAGGTGTCGTTCGACGAGCAGCGCCGCGCACGTCTGCGAGCCTTCTGGCCCCACCTGAGCGAGGCGGCCGACGACGAGCTCGACCGCGCCTTCGCCGCCTACTTCGCCCATACCGAGGCTGCGTGGTCCCCGGTTCCGGGCGCCGTCGAGACGGTCCAAGCGCTGGTGCGCCGTATGCCCGTCGGTGTGCTCACCAACGGAAACGCCGAGCTCCAGGCTCGCAAGCTGCGCGTGCTGGGACTGGCCGATGTGGCCTTGTTCGCGTCATCCGAGCTGCCCGCGGCCAAGCCGGACGTCCGCGCGTACGAAGTCGCCTGTACGGAGCTGGGCTCGACCCCGTCCCGTACCGTCATGGTCGGCGACGACCTCACCAACGACGTCGAGGGCGCGATGCTCGCTGGCCTGCGGGCCATCTGGTTCGCGCGCGGAGCCGACCGTACGTCGCCGGCGCCGGTCATCTCCGACCTCCGGGAGCTCCTTGCGTGAGTCGAGCTAGCCGGCCGGGCGCCGGGTGGGCAGCTGCGCCTTCGCGCACTGGCCGATGACGTGGGTGCCGTAGCCGTCGTAGATCGCGCCGACGCCGCCGCCGATCAGCGGGATCTTGCGGCCGACGAGCGAGCTGAGCCGCTTGCCGCCGACGTTGGCGAGTACGTCCGCCACGATCCGTTCGGCCACCTTGAGGTCGAGGTCCGAGTCGGACACGGGAGCGGTGGCCACGGCCATGGGGCTCGTGGGTAGCCGACCGGACTCGATCTGGCGGCGGAGCTCGTCGTCGCCGAGCAGGCACATGAGCATGGCCGTACGGACTCGGCGGTCGTCGACGTCGTACCCGCGAAGGTGCGCGATGCAGGCCACGAGCCGCATCTGGATCACGACCACGCCCGTGATGTTGGCCGGGGTGGTGATGATCGTCGTGACGACGCCGCCGACGTTCGTGGCGAAGCCCTGCGCGGACGCCATGGCGATGTGCGAGGTGATGAGCCACTCGACCGCTGCCTCGGAATCGCCCCGCTTCTGCAGCGCCCTCGCGGCGGAAGTCTTGGCGCCAGGCAGCGTGTAGACGCCGTCGATCGCCAGGTCGACGAGCCGGAGCAGGGCGCTCCCGGCCGTCGGACCGACCCGTCCGGGGATGGTCGCGATGGCCTTGCCGACGTCGCGAGCGCTGGTCGCCATGGGGAGCCTTTCTTTGCCGTGCAGGTCCTAGCGTACGGAAGGACGCCAATCGTGCACCCTCTCCGCAAACAACACGATCCGATCACGGCTCACAGCCTTGGCTTGACAGGCTGTGCGGAATCGCCCTAGCGTCGATTGCAACGTTTCAAGGCGCCAATGGAGGCCCCATGGACAATCCGCAATCAACGCCTGTTCTGGAGCTCGTCGGCGTATCGAAGAGCTTTGGGTCCGTCGTTGCGCTGCGCACGGCCGACCTGGCCCTGCACGGAGGATCGATCCATGCCCTCGTCGGCGAGAACGGAGCCGGCAAGTCCACGCTCGTCAAGATCATGGCCGGGCTGTACCACCGGGACTCCGGCACGATGGATATCGACGGGCACGTCGTCAACTTCAAGACCACGGCCGAGGCCAAAGCTGCCGGCATCGCGGTCATCTACCAGGAGCCCACACTCTTCCCCGACCTGTCGGTGACGGAGAACGTCTTCATGGGCCGCCAGCCGCTGGGCAAGTTCCGGCGCATCGACCGAGCCGCCATGCGCGCGGAGGTCGTACGACTCCTCGCCGGTCTGGGAGTGAGGATCGATCCGGATCGTCCCGCTGACGGGCTCTCGATCGCCGACCAGCAGATCATCGAGATCGCGAAGGCCATCTCGCTCGACGCGCGCGTCCTCATCATGGACGAGCCGACGGCCGCACTGTCAGGCGTCGAGGTCGAGCGGCTCTTCGCCGTGGCCCGGAGCCTGCGCGACCAGGGCCGGGCGCTCCTGTTCATCTCCCACCGCTTCGACGAGGTCTTCGACCTGTGCGACACGATCACCGTGATGCGCGACGGCTCGTACATCTCCACGTCGCCCATCGCCACGACGAGCGTCGCCGAGATCGTACGGCTCATGGTCGGACGCGAGGTGACCACGCTCTTCCCGAAGACGGTCGTCCCGATCGGCGAACCGGTGCTCGAGGTCACGAGCCTCACCCGGCCGGGCGTGTTCTCCGACGTCTCCTTCTCGGTACGCGCCGGTGAGATCGTGGCGCTCGCCGGTCTTGTCGGTGCCGGACGTAGCGAGGTGGCAAGGGCGATCTTCGGTGTCGATCCCTACACGAGCGGCGCCGTGACCGTACATGGCAAGCGTCTCCCCGCCCACAGCACGACGGCCGCCATGTCCGCTGGGATCGCGCTGGTGCCCGAAGATCGTCGCAGGCAGGGCCTGGTGATGAACTCGACCGTGTCGACCAACGTCACCGACGCGGTACGCAGGAACATCGACAAGCTCGGTTTCATCTCGAAGCGCCAGGAGAACGCGTTCGCGCAGTCCTGGGCTCGCAAGCTCGAGGTGAAGACCGCCGCTCTCGACTCGACCGCCGGAACGCTCTCGGGCGGCAACCAGCAGAAGGTCGTGCTGGCCAAGTGGCTGGCCTCGTCACCGAAGGTGCTGATCATCGACGAGCCCACCCGAGGCATCGACGTCGGGACCAAGGCCGAGGTGCACCGCATGATGTGCGAGCTCGCAGGCGGTGGAATGGCGATCCTCATGATCTCGTCCGAGCTGCCTGAAGTGCTCGGCATGGCGGATCGAGTGCTCGTGATGCATGAGGGCCGGCTGACCGCCGACATCCCCCGCGCCACGGCCACACCGGAGACCGTGATGTTCGCGGCAACGCACGCCCCTGAGGAGGTCGCATGAACTCCGCAGCCAGCCGTGTGCTGGGAGTGCTCCGTTCACGCGAGATGGGAATCCTGCTCGCGTTCGTCCTTGTCGTCGTGGTGAGCACGATCAAGAATCCCGGCTTCGTGTTCAGCAAGGACGGGTGGCACGACCTCCTCATCACCCCGTCGATCCTCGTCGTGGTCGCCGTGGGGCAGGCCATCGTCATCATCACCCGTAACGTCGACCTGTCGGTCGGCTCGATGCTGGGGCTCTCGGCCTACCTGGCCGGGACGATCTTCGTGAAGTACCCGTCCATCCCGTGGCAGCTGGTGTTCCTCATCGGTCTCGCGTTCGGCGCCCTGCTGGGCCTCATCAACGGCGCCCTCGTCGGCTACGGGCGGGTCCCCGCGATGGTGATCACACTCGGAACCCTCTATGCCTACCGAGGCATCAACGTCGCCTGGACAGGCAGCAACCGCATCAACGCCGACCAGATCCCCCGGGGTCTGCAGTCGATCGGCAACAACTCGATCCTCGGCATCCCCATCCTCACCATCATCGCGATGGTCGTACTCCTGGTGGCCGCCTGGTACATGCGCAACATGCGCAGCGGCCGCGAGATGTACGCGATCGGGTCCGAACCTGACGCTGCCGAGCTGTACGGACTGGCGAAGAGGCGCCGCGTGATATCGGCGTTCGTCGTCTCCGGCGCCATGTCCGGGCTCGCGGGGGTCCTGTACACGGCCCGGTACGCCACCATCAACTCCCAAGCGGGGTTCGGCTTCGAGCTCGACGCGATCGGCGCGGCGGTCATCGGAGGCGTCGCCATCGTCGGCGGCAGCGGCACGGTCGTCGGTGCGGCGATCGGCGCCTTCCTGCTGTACACGATCAACCGTGCGCTCCCCGTCATCGGCATCCCCGACTTCTGGCAGAAGGCAGTCGTGGGCGCCATGATCCTCGGCGCCATCGTCCTCGACCGGGTCCTGGCCGTACGGCAGTCCCGGAAGCTCCGGGAGACCAAGGAGGTGGCGGCATGAGCACAGTGAGCACCGAAGTGGTCAAGACCTACTCCGACTACGGACGCCCCCTGTGGCGCCGCATCCTCTTCACCCGCGAGATGGCGATCGTTGTCCTGCTGATCGTGGTTCTCGTGGTCGCGTCCATCCAACTTCCCAGGTTCGCCACCGCGATCACCGTGACCAACCTGCTGCTCGACGTGACGCCGATCCTGCTGATCTCCCTCACGATGGCGCCGGTCATGATCACCGGCGACATCGACCTGTCCGTCGGGAGCATGGTCGGCCTGTCCAGCGTGGTCGTCGGCCTGCTCACCCACAGCGGATGGTCGATCCCCTCCGCGGGCCTGGTCGCGATCCTCGTCGGAGCGGTGGGAGGCATGGTCAACGGCCTGCTCGTGACACGGTTCGGGCTACCGGCCCTCGCCGTCACCATCGGCACGCTCGCCCTGTACCGAGGGATGGCGATCGGCCTGCTCGGTACGACCGCGATCACGGGCTTCGACCGCACCTGGACGCAGCTGGCCAAGTCGAAGATCGGCGACACGGGCATCCCGTCGGTGATGATCCTCTTCCTCATCCTGCTGGCGATCTTCGTCGTCCTGCTGCACTTCACCTCGTTCGGCCGCGGCGTGTACGCGATCGGCCTGAGCAAGGACGCGGCGGCGTTCTCGGGCATCCACGTCGCTCGTACGCGCGTCATCCTGTTCATCCTGTCAGGGGCCATGTCGGCCCTGGCCGGCGTGTTCTACACCCTGCGCTTCACGACCGCTCGTGGCGACAACGCCACGGGCCTCGAGCTCGCAGTCATCGCGGCCGTCGTGCTCGGAGGCGTTTCCGTGTTCGGCGGCCGAGGGGCGCTGCATGGCGTCGTCGCCGGCGTCCTGCTCATCGGGGCGCTCTCGAACGCCCTGCGCCTCGCAGGGGTCACGTCCGACGTCATCAACATCATCACCGGCGTGCTGCTGGTGCTGTCGGTGATTGCCGGAAGCCTCATGCAATGGATCCAGTCTCGGCGGGTTCGTCCCGTCACCACCACCGCGTCAGCCTGACGCGGCACCCATCAGCGCTCGGGTCATCGTTGACCCGGCACAAAGAAAGGAACACCCATGAACCGTGGGACATTGCGGACAGGACTCCGCGCGGCAGCATCGCTTGCCGCCGTGAGCCTGTTCCTCGTCGCCGGCTGCTCCTCCACGGGCACGACGGCTGGCACGAGCTCCTCGAAGGCTGCGAACCTCGCGATCACCTTCCTCCCCAAGAACCTCGGCAACGCCTACTTCGACACCTCGGACAAGGGTGGCAAGAAGGCTATCGACGAGCTCGGCGGAAAGTACGCCGAGGTCGGCCCCGCCGCGGCTGCACCTGATGCCCAGGTCCAGTACATCAACACCCTCACCCAGCAGGGCGTGGGCGGCATTGTCGTGTCCGCCAACGACAAGGCAGCCATCTGTGACGCGCTGACCGCGGCCATGGACGCGAAGATCAAGGTCGTCACGTACGACTCCGACACCAACCCCGAGTGCCGCAACCTCTTCATCAACCAGGCGACCGCCGATGGCATCGCCAAGGTCGAGGTCGACATGATCGCCAAGCAGATCGGCGACTCCGGTGAGATCGCGATCCTGTCCGCATCGGCCAACGCCACGAACCAGAACGCCTGGATCGACCTCATGAAGACCCAGCTGGCGTCGAGCCACCCGAACATCAAGCTCGTCGACACCGTGTACGGCAACGACGACGACCAGACCTCGTTCGACAAGACCGCAGGCCTGCTGTCCGCTCACCCGAACCTCAAGGGCATCATCTCCCCGACGACCGTCGGCATCACCGCCGCGGCTCGCTACCTGTCGACGTCGAGCGCCAAGGGCAAGGTCTTCCTGACCGGGCTCGGCACGCCGAACCAGATGCGTCAGTACGTCAAGGACGGCACCGTCACAGAGTTCGCCCTGTGGAACCCGGCTGACCTCGGCTACCTCGCCGCGTACGCCAGCGCCGCCCTCATCAAGGGCGACATCACCGGCAAGACCGGCGACACCTTCACCGCCGGCACGCTCGGCAAGTTCACCGTTGGAGCCAACAACACCGTCCTCCTCGGCGATCCGTACAAGTTCAACAAGGACAACATCGATCAGTTCAACTTCTGATCTCATCTGTTCCGCCAAGGCGGCGTCCCTCTACGGGGCGCCGCCTTCGGCGTTCTCGGGCCCGTCGCCGGGGGGCGCGGGCGGGCCGGATGGCACGATGGCATCGTGAGCCTGTCGCACGCTTTCGGACCCGAGGAGGAGTGGCCGGACCAGGACCTCGTCGCCCTGTCCGACGACTTCAGCGCGGGGCTGGTGCTCGAGGCGTACAGGGCCGGCGTCTTCCCGATGCCGCTGACGCACTCCAGCTTCGCGGCGCGGATGGCCTGGTGGTCGCCCGTACGTCGTGCCCACCTCCCGCTCGACGAGCTCCGCGTGACGCGCTCACTCGCCAAGATGGCGCACCGCTACACCGTCACCGTCGACAAGGACTTCGGCGGCGTCATCGCGGCCTGTGGCGACCCGTCGCGCGAGGGTGGCTGGATCGACCACGACATCACGGCTGTGTACGGAGAGCTGCACCGCGCCGGTGTCGTCCATTCCCTCGAGACCTGGGACGCGGACGGGCGACTCGTCGGTGGGCTGTACGGGGTGAGCCTCGGGGGCCTGTTCGCCGGCGAGTCGATGTTCCACGACCCCGTCCACGGCCGGGACGCGTCGAAGGTGGCGCTCATGGAGCTGGTACGGATCCTGGGGTACGGCGGTGTGCCGCGGCTGCTCGACGTGCAGTGGCTGACGCCGCATCTCGAGAGCCTCGGCGCAGCGGAGATCTCGCGCCACGATTACCTCGAGCTCCTCGACATCGCGCTCGACCAGCCCGCGCCGCCCTGGACCTGACGAACAGCGCGCGAACCACGACGTCACAGGCAAAAGTTCGGTGCCTGAGTCATGAGTCAGCGAACTTTTGCCTGTGACGTCGGGGGGGGGGGCTATTTGAGGAGCTTCGACATACGGCGGTCGGCGAGGGGCTTTCCGCCGGTCTGGCAGCCGGGGCAGTACTGCAGCGACGAGTCGGCGAACGAGACCTCGGCGACGGTGGTGCCGCACACGGGGCACGGCAGCCCCGTACGGCCATGGACCGCCATGTTGCTCCGCTTGCCGTCCTTGAGCTCCGACGGCTTCAGCCCGTCGGCCCGCTCGATGGCCGAGCCCAGCAGGCCCTGGATCGCGCCCAGCAGCGTGTCCCGTTCGGCGTCGTCGAGGGCGTTCGCGGGCTTGAACGGGCTGAGCTTCGCCGCGTGGAGGATCTCGTCGGAGTAGGCGTTGCCGATGCCCGCGAGCACCTTCTGGTCACGCAGGACGCCTTTGAGCTGCGAACGGCCGGCTGCGTCGAGGATGGAGTCGAGCTCCGGACGTCCGAAGCCGTCGGCCAGCGGGTCGGGCCCGAGGCCGACGATGCCCGGTACGTCCTGCAGCGCAGCCACCACGTACACAGCCAGGTGCTTCCGGGTTCCCGCCTCGGTGAGGTCGAAGCCCGCGCCGCTGTCGACGCCGATCCTCAGCGCGAGCGGGCTCTTGCCGGGCCGAGCGGGACTCGCCGGCACGGTCTCGTACCACCGCAGCCACCCCGCTCTGGCAAGGTGGAACACCAGCCAGGCGCCATCCTGGCCCAGCGCGAGGAACTTGCCGCGGCGTTCGACACGTGTGATCTCGAGGCCGAGCAGCGCGGTCGGCGCCAGCGCCACGGTCTTGAGCGCGCTCAGAGACGCCAGCTCGACGCGCTCGAAACTGGTCCCCGCCAGGCGTGGCTCGAGCCAGCGGCGGAGAGCCTCCACCTCGGGCATCTCAGGCACAGCGGGAGATTACTCCCTGATCCGTGCGCCCGACGTGCCCCAGACGTCCTGATCCTCTTCGAGCCAGGTCTCGTCGAGCTCCTCGGAGCTGTCGTCCTTCTTGCGGACGTTACGGCCGCCCATCAGGGCCTGTCCGCCCATCAGCGAGGTCAGCGGGATGTTGCTCTCCACGCCCCCCACCGCGCCCGCGCCGGCTGTGCCGCGACCCATCGATCCCATCCGGAACGAGGGGTTGCCACCGAGACCCGCGATCCCCGACCCAGTGCCGGACATTCCGGACACCTTCAGCGAGTTGCCCTTGCCGTTCTTCTGGTTGGGGGCTCCCACGCCGCCGACGCCGGCGGGCATGACACCCGGCATCCCCCCGCCGCCGCCCCCGCCTGCTGCGGACGTTCCGACAGGTGATGCCGCCGCACCGAAGCCGAGGCGTCCGCTCCCGGCACCCACGCTGCTGAAGTTGCCTCCGGCCGCGCCGCCAGAACCGGCGGTCGTGAAGCCGCCGACCCCGCTGAAGCCCTCCCCGGCCGCCGTGGTGCCCGCTGGCATCCAGGACGACGACCCGCCGCCGACTCCTGCCAGGCTCGGGCTCGAGCCCGTACCGCCCTGACCCGGCGCGGTGTAGCCGCTCGCGTAACCCTTGGAGTCGTCGGTCCCACCACCAGGCATCGTCGGCATGCCGGCCGCCGACGTACCGGACCCGAGCCCGGTCGTCGCGGTCTTGCCGGTGTACGTGGGGCTGGTGGCCGTGGACGGCGTGGCGAGGAAGTCGATGAGGCTCACCTCGACCCGGTCCGCCGCCTTCGACACCGCCGCGTGGACGTCTGTGTTGAGGGCCTGGTACTCCATCCAGACATCGAACTGGTGCACCGAGGCGGCCACCGCCCCGTGGTACACAGCCGGCATCGGCTTGGTCTGCTGCTGCGTGGCTGCCCAGCTCTGCGCCGAGATCGTCTTCATGACGCGACCGGAGCCCGTCTTGATGTCGTACTCCGCATCCTTCTGGGCCGAGTTGTAGTGGTCCAGCGTGGCGACAGGGTCGACGAAGAGCGTGCCGTCGACCACGGACCCGATGAGGTAGTCGAACAGGTCGAGCTTCTTCTGCTCGACGTGCCAGGCCGTGTCCGAGTCCCAGGGGATCGGGCTGGCGCCGGCCGAGGCTGCCGCGTCCTCGACCTTGTGCTGCACGGCCATCAGCGACGTCGCGACTGCGCGCGCGGACGCCTCGATCTTGAGCAGCGGCTCGATGATCTCCAAGTGGACCGACCGGGCGTACGTGTCCGCGCCGGTGCCCGCCCAGCCACCGGGGGTGACGAGGGATGCGAGCTTGGTCTTCACCAGGTCGGCGTCGGCCCGTGCCTTGTCGGCGACGGCGATCCACCGCTGGATGACGGTGTCGAGGTCCTGCGGGTTGGCGGTGGCGGTGACGTGGAGCGAGTCGCGCTGGGTACGGGTTCCGTGGCCGGCGTAGGTCATGTCAGGCCCCCTGGCTCGTGCCGAGGTAGGACGTGATGACCGACGAGCCCGAGGTGTTGAGGTCCTCGAGGTCGCTGTACTGCCTGGCGAGCTCGGACGTCGCGGTGACCAGCTTCTCGGAGCGAAGCGCGAGCGCGGCGGTGAAGTCGCGATGCGTGGTCGCCGCCTTCTGGTAGCGGGTCAGGGCGCCGGCGCTCTTGTCGTACTCGCCCAGGTCCGGCGCTGAGATCAGCGATCTCAGCTCGCCTGCCAGCGCGTCGATGTCGCTGGTGACCGCGCTCATCACCTTGGAGAAGGCGTCGATGTCGCCGGGGCTGACGGTGAGGCTCGCGCCAGTCGTGGAGCTGCTGTCGAGCATGGTGCTCCCCTTTCACAGCACAGACACGGGGGGTGACTGAGTTGAGGACACAATAGGCGCGGCCGGTGCCACCTCGGCACCGCTTCGGGTGACGGGACGTGGAAGAGCTGATCGGCCCGGCCGCGTCACGTACGAACGCCGACAGCGCGCCCCAGCGAAGGGGCGCGCCATCGAAGTGGGTCAGTCGGTCACGACCACGAGCTCTGGATCTTGCGCTCGTTGCTGTCGTAGTTCTCGGTGATCTGGCCGAGCACCGTGCCGGACTTCTGGATGACGTCCTGCATGTGGTGGGCAGCCTTGTCCCAGGTGGCCTTGGCCGTGGCGTACGCGGAACGGGCGGCGCCGTCCCACTTGGCCAGGGAGCCCTGCAGCTGCGACTC
>JADGPB010000268.1 GCA_017882655.1 Propionibacteriales bacterium | reverse complement strand
GGTCGAAGCGATCGTCGGAAGCGTCAACCGGTTCGTCCGCGGCTGGGCCGCGTACTTCCGGTATGGCAATTCCGCGCGGCGCTTCGCCGCGATCACGGGATACATGCGGATGCGCCTGGCGCTGGTCATCAGCAAGCGACACCAACGCAGCCGCGGCTATGGTCGTTCGGTGGTGTTCTTCCAATCACCGAACCACCTCGGGCTGGTCGGCCTTGACGGAATCGTCGCCCCACCCAGGCCTTTCCGGGCCTGGCGGGTGACACCGAATGCCGGCGGTGAACGACGTCGGTGAGCCGGGTGCGAGAGAACCGCATGCCCGGTTCGACGGGCGGGAACTGGAAACGGAATTGAACCTGACCACGGCCACGAAGAAGAACGACCCGCGGGAAACCGCTCGGTCACAAGAGGCTTCGTGACCTACCGCCAGGCCACCCCACCGCGCCAGTTCCCGACCCTACACAGCGTATACGGCGTTTCTGGACGATCGTGTTCCTGAACCGGTCGTATGGTCATCGTCCGCACGATCGACGTACTCACGGTCTCCGACGGGAGGATCATCGATGGGTCGGCGGTGGCCGACGACTGAGCGCGCTTGCCGGCAGGGTTCTTTTCATTCGAACCCCCACACGGTAGCGGGGTTCGGGTAACACGTGACTCATCCCGCCCGACCAGACCTGATACGGCGATGAAGGCTGATGGGCGATCGCCCCGGAGGTGATGTTTGTGAAGTCCCGGCTCGGTGAGAGGGTCGCACGCTCTGTGCTGCTCCCGTCCTGCGCACGGCGCCCGCCGCCGGGACCGTGGGCGATGGCGGCGCCTGAGAACCACAGTGCCGGTGGTCTCGAGGTCGTTGCTACTGCCCGTCCCAGTGTCTTTCTGCTGCGCGCGTGGGACGAGCTGGTGGACCGGACGCCGGGCACGGACGTCACTCAACTGTCCGCGTGGGCTCGGCTACGCGGTCTTGCCGGTTTCTCGGCGCTCCATGTGCTGGCCCGCCGCGACGGAGAGCTCGTCGGTGGCGCCCAGATCCTGACCCGGCGGCTGCCGCTGATTGGGTCGATCGGCTACCTGGCTTATGGTCCGATCATCGCGCCGGGCGCGGACTCGTACGCGGAGATCCGGCGGGCACTCGCGGGCGCCCTCACCACCCTGGGCAGGCGCCGGCTGCGGATTCTCTTCGTACAGCCCCCGGAGGGTGCCGGCGATGTGAGCGCTGAACTGCTGGAGAGCGGGTTCCGCGCGTCGACGGCGGGCATCGCGCCAGCGGGTTCAATCCGTGTCGACCTGACCGACGATCTGGCGGTGATCAAGGGCCGGTTCGGTCGCAAGCTCAAGTCATGGCCGAGCCGTTGGTCGGCCCGCGGGGTGACCGTTCGGGCCGGCGACGAGCGGGACCTGCCGCTGCTGGTTGAGCTGATGGGCCGCACCGCTGAACAGCAGGGGTATACGCCGTTGCCGTACTACTACGTCGAGACTCTCTATCGCGAACTGGCTGCCACCGAGCACGCGGCGCTGTTCGTGGGTGAGGTCGACGGGGTTCCGGTCGCGGCCGATCTGGTGACGCGCTGCGGCGACATGCTGCGCGGAAGGCTCACCGGCTTCGACCGCTCGGGGGATGCATCCAAGCTCAGCGTGCCCGCAGCGATCCGCTGGGAGATCATCCAGTGGGGCAAGGCCCGCGGTTACCGATGGCTCGACTTCGGTGGGCTTCGTCCGGCCACCCTGGACGCCTTGCTGGGCAGCGGTGAGCCGCCTCCCGAGGGCTGGCTCCCCGTCGACCAGCCGAAGTTGACCTTCGGCGGTACGGCCTTCCGTTATCCCAGGGCGGTCGAGCTGATCAGCCCGGCCCCGTTGCGGATGGGGTACGACCTCGCGTGGCGTTCGGCGGCGGGCCGCCGGTTGATCGAGCAGGCCCGTGCGCTGCTCCGCGGCAACCGGCCCGATCGCGGCCGCGCGAACCGGCCCGGATGCGCGGATGGGAGCACGGTCACATGAGAATCGTCTGTGTCGGCGGCGGACCCGCCGGCATGTACTTCGCTATCCTGGCGAAGCTGCGCGACCCACGGCACGAGGTCGCCGTCATCGAGCGCAACCCGGCCGGTGCCACCCACGGCTGGGGCGTCGTCTTCTGGGATGCCCTGCTCGACGACCTCTATCGCAACGACCCGGTCAGCGCGGACGAGGTGCGGAAGGCCTCCGTCCTGTACGAGGGTCAGGAGGTCAGGCTGCGCGACGATGCGACGGCCCACCTCGGCGGGTACGGGTTCAGCGTCAACCGTCGCAGCATGCTCGAGGTCCTCACTGCCCGCGCGCGGGACCTCGGCATCGACGTTCAGTTCGAGCGGGAGGTGACCGACCTGTCTGAGCTGGGCGATGTCGATCTGCTCGTCGCCTCCGATGGCGTCGACAGTCCCATCCGTGAGCGGTACGCTGAGGACTTCGGAACACGTGTGGCGGTCGGGCGCAACAAGTACATCTGGCTCGGCACGACGAAGGTGTTCGACGCCTTCACCTTCGCCTTCGAGGAGACCGCGGCGGGCTGGATCTGGTTCCACGCGTATCCATCGGCGTCGGGAAACAGCACCTGCATCGTCGAGTGCGCGCCGCAGACTTGGTTCGCGCTCGGCCTCGACACGCTCGGCGGGGACGAGGGTGTCGCGCGGTTGGAACAGATCTTCGCCCGTCCCCTCAGCGGGCACCCGCTGCTGAACCGCGCGCAGGGCATGGGTGAGGCCCACTGGCTGAGCTTCCGGGAGATCAGCAACAGGAGGTGGTACCGCGGCAACATTGTCCTGATGGGTGACGCCGCCCATACCACGCACTTCAGCATCGGCTCGGGCACCAAGCTCGCGATTCATGACGCTATCGCGCTCCGCGAAGTGCTGCCCAGCGACGCCGCCGACCTCCCTCCGCGGCTGCGGTCCTACGACGAGTCGCGCAGGGTCACGCTGCGAGCCACCCAGGATGCCGCGCACAAGAGCATGACTTGGTTCGAGAACCTGGACGAGAACATCGAGGACGATCCCGTTCAGTTCGCGTATGCGCTGTGGAAGCGCCGAGGCAACTACCCGCGCTGGCGCTATCAGCTGCACCTGGCCACCCAGATCAGCGCGCTGCGCCGGATACGCCGCGAGGTGAGCTCGGCCAGGCGGTCGCTGCTGGCTCACAAGCGGGGCGAGCGCGGTCGGGTGCGGGCCCGATGAGCGAGGCGGTGAGCAAATCCTCGATGCCGGGGCCTGAGGTCATGGAACGGCCTGTGTCTGCCGGTGGGCGGGACCGGCGACCCGTCATCGTGCACGTCGGCCCTCTGGGAGAGGTCCCCGGCGGCATGGCGCAGGTGCTCCACGAGTATCTGGCGTGGTCGTTCCGCACCCTCGAGGTGCGGGGCATGGCGTCCACATTGGGCAGGGGTCATCGTTGGGCGATAGGGCGCGCCCTGCTGTGCCTGGTCCGCATACCGTTGTGTCTGCTGTCCCGCCGTCGCCACGCGTTCGTCGTGCACCTGTCGAGCGGTGGATCGTTCGTTCGCGAAGGAGCCCTGGTGGCTCTCGCGAAGCTGTGCCGCTTTCCTGTCGCGATCCACCTGCACGGCAGCATGTTCGGCTCCTTTGCCGAGCGCAGGCCGCGGCTGGTGCGCACCGTCCTGAACCTGCCGGACGTCATCTACGTGCTCAGCGCGGAGGCCGAGCGACTCGTGGGAGAGGTGACCGGCCCGTCGGCACGCCGCCCTGCCCGCGTCGTGAAGGTCGCCAACGGTGTCGAGCTCCCTGACGAGCCGCACGGCAAGGAACCTGTGGTCCTCTTCGCAGGTGAGGTCGGCGGCCGCAAGGGCGTCGACGTCCTGTGGAAGGCCTGGTCCGCGATCACGGCCGAGCGCCCCGACTGGCGGCTGGTCGTCGCCGGCCCCGTCGAACCCGAGATCGAGGCCCTTCCGACACCTCCTGGCGTCACGGTGCTCGGCACGGTGAGCAGGGAAGCCGTCCTGAACTGGGAGACGCGCTCCGCGATCGCGGTGCTTCCCTCTCGCAACGAGGCCCTGCCGATGTTCCTGCTCGAGTCGATGGCACGTGGCTGCGCTGCGGTCGGGACCCCGGTCGGCGAAGTCGCCGGACTGCTCGACGGCTGTGGGGTCGTCGTGCCCGTCGACGATGGCGAGGGCCTCGCGAAGGCGCTCGCGGTCCTCATGGACGACCCCGTCACCGCGTCCGCACTCGGTGCCGCAGGACGGGCGCGGGTGATCGAGACGTACTCTTCGACGGTGCTGGCGCGGATGTTCGAGCGCGAGTGGTGGGCGCTGCTGGACGGCCGGCGCCGCTCACCCGCCCCGCTCGGGCTGGCCCACCTGACCGACGCGACGAGACCTGCCGGGCCAGACGATGCGGTCGCCGGGGATCGCCCACAATCGCGCTAGAAACTTGCGGGATCCCGATCGACAAAAGGCGTGGTGCCTCATGTCAAGATGCCCGCGAAAGTGGATCGGT
>JADGPB010000011.1 GCA_017882655.1 Propionibacteriales bacterium | reverse complement strand
ACCTCCGAAGGCGTACGCGGCTGGTGCGCCCATCACACGCATGGCGATCGAAGCCTCCGTCGCGGCCGACGGCACGATCACCGTGGCGCAGACGCTAGATATGGACTTCTCCACCGCCGGCCACGGCCCGTACCTCTACTTCACGACGCGGCAGGCCACCAGCACGACGGACCAGTACCGCATCTACACCTACGACTTCGTCAGCATCACCAGCTCCACGGGCGCCCCGGCGGCGTTCGTGACCGAGTCGCCGTCGTACGGCACCACTGCCCTGCGGATCGGTGACGCCAACAAGACGGTGACGGGCACCCAGACGTACACGGTCTCGTACACCGTCAAGGGCATCGTCAACCCGAACGTCACCTCGAGCAACATGGACGAGCTGTACTGGAACGTCATCGGCACCGGCTTCGTGGTGCCGATCAGCAACGTGACGCTCACCCTGACGGGCCCGGCGGCGGTCCAGAAGACGACCTGCTACATGGGCGCGAAGTTCGACCAGGCGTGCACGTCCAACGCGTTCACCGGCTCGACCGCCACGTACGCGCAGACCAACCTGAACACCGGGCAGGGACTCGCGGTCGTCGCGGGCTGGCCGGTCGGTACGTTCGTGGGTGCGGAGCCGACGTTCGAGACACACACCGGCTCGACGACCAGCAGCTCCCCGCTGGCCTCACTGACCTCGCCTTGGGCGTTGGGAGCGGCGGGCGTGGTGACGCTCGCGGCCATCGGCGGCCTGATCGCCGCCTCGCGCCGCGGACGTGACGAGATGTACGCGGGGCTGACGCCTGGCCTTGTGCCTGTGGCCGGTGAGCCCGCACCGGTGGTCAAGGTCAGCACGATCCCGTTCGCCGTACAGTTCACGCCCCCGAAGGGCGTCCTGCCGGGGATGATCGGCACGCTGTTCGACGAGAAGGCCGAGACCCGCGACGTGACGGCCACGCTCGTCGATCTCGCCGCACGTGGCTTCTGGCGGATCGAGCAGCCCGACCCGAAGGGCGACTTCCGGATCGTGAGGCTGGCGCCGCCGCAGGGTCTGACCGGCTACGAAAGGCTGCTGTACGACGCGCTCTTCGGCGACGGCGCCCCCATGGTCACGAGCAGCGAGCTCGAGGGCAAGTCGTTCGGCCAGTCCGTACAGGCGATCGAGCGTGAGCTGTACAGCGCGGTCACGGAGGTCGGCTGGTTCAAGGGGAACCCTCAGACGGCCCGCGGTGTACGGAGCGCGTTCGGCATCGTCATCGTCGCCGCCGGCTTCTTCATCGGCTTCTCCGGGGGTCTCGTCGTTGCGATCCCGCTCGCAGTGGTCGGCGCCGCGGTGGCGATCAGCTCGCGCTTCGCGCCCGTGCGTTCGGCTCTCGGCAGCGCAATGACCAGCCAGGCCCTGGGGTTCAAGCAGTACCTGGAGACCGCCGAGGCCGATCAGATCAAGTTCGAAGAGGGCCAGGACATCTTCTCGCGGTACCTCCCGTACGCCATCGCGTACGGCTGCGCCGACCGCTGGGCGAAGATCTTCGCCGAGCTCGCCGCCCGGGGCGTGCCCATGCAGCAGCCGACCTGGTACATCGGGCCTGGGTACGGGTACGGCTACGGCGCGGCCTGGGGCGCGGGCGGCTTCGACTCGATCATCGGCACCCTCGACGGGTTCAGCTCCTCGGCCGCCACGGCGATGACCGCAGCCACGGCCGGGTCCAGCGGCGGTTCCGGCTTCTCCGGTGGCGGCTTCGGCGGAGGCGGCGGCGGCGGAGGTGGCGGCAGCTGGTGAGCCGCACCAGCTCGACCGGACGGCGGTACGTTGCGACCGCTCTCCTCGCCGTCCTGGCCATCGTCGTGGTCTTGGGTGGGCTGGTGGCCCTTGGCATGTCCCAAGGCCGGGACTCGATCACCCGCATGGACATCGCGGTCCATATCGCCTCGGACGGATCGCTCGCCGTCACCCAGACGTTCGATGTGCGTTTCGTGGCCACGGGGCACGGTCCGTACGTCTACTTCGTGACCCGGCAGGCGACGGGCACGAAGAACCAGTACCGAGAGCTGGACTACTCAGTGGCCGGGGTGACGAGCCCTACAGGCGCCCCGGTCGACACGCAGACAAGCGATCCGAGCTACGGCATCATGGCGGTCCGGATCGGGAACCCGGACACCGAGGTGAGCGGGACCCAGACGTACGTGCTCGCGTACACCGTGTCCGGAGTAGTGAACCCGAAGGTCGCCGCGAGCGGCTTCGACGAGCTGTACTGGAACGTCATCGGGACCGGCTGGACGATCCCCATCAGCAACATCACGGTCACCCTTAGCTCCGACGTCGCGATCTCCGCGACCCAGTGCCAGCAGGGCAGCAGCTACAGCGGCAGTTGTGCGCACACGGCGTCCGGGACCAGCGCCACCTACACGCAGGACAGTCTGTCGCCAGGGCAGGGCATGGCGATCGTGGCCGGCTGGCCGGCCGGGACGTTCATCGGCGCCGAGCCCAGGCTCACCACGCACGAGACCCCGCCTCCGCCGTTCGAGCTGACCCGGTTCACGGGCGCGGTGGTCGGCGGTGCGGTGATCGCCGTGCTGCTCGGCGGCCTGCTGCTGTGGTGGCGTGGCAAGGACCAGATCTTCACCGGCGTCTCGCCGGGCTTGCTGCCCATCTCGAACGACGGCCGCGCCACGCGACGGGTTCTCCACGTCCCGTATGCCGTTCGCTTCTCCCCGCCCGACGCCGTCAGCCCCGGGATGGTGGGCACCCTTCTCGACCGCAAGGCCGACATCGTCGACGTCACGGCCACGCTCACGGATCTCGCTGTGCGAGGTCTCATCCGTTTCGAGGCCAGGAAGCGTTCGACCACCCCGCGGATCCACCGGGTGGCTGCTGATCCTCAGGGGCTGGCCTCGTACGAGCGCCAGCTCTTCGACGGCCTCTTCCCGAAACAGGCGATTGCGGCGGGTACGAAGCGACTCACCGGCCGCCCCTTCGGGAGGGCGGTCGCATGGGCAAGACACGACCTGTACGTGGCGGTGGTCGAGGCCGGCTGGTTCTCGAGCGCGCCCGACTCGACCAAGACCGGGCTCACTGTCGGAGCTGTGGTCGCCCTCACCGCCGCGATCATCACGCTGGGAGTCGGGGCAGTCTTCGGCTGGGGGCTGCTGGCCGTCCCGGTGCTCCTGGTCGCCGTCGTCTTGTTCGCCGCGAGGTGGTGGCTACCCAGCCGGACCGCCGCGGGCAGCGCCGTGTTGTCGCAGACACTCGGGTTCAAGCTGTACCTGGAGACCGCCGAGGCCGATCAGATCGCGTTCGAGGAGGCGGAGGAGATCTTCTCCCGCTACCTCCCGTACGCCATCGCGTTCGGCTGCGTCGATCACTGGGTCTCCGTCTTCGCTGAGCTGGTCGACCGCGGTGCTCCGATGTCGACGCCCGCCTGGTACTCCGGTGGAGGCACTCAGTCGCTCCAGACGATGTTCGCCGGGACGGGATCGAACTCGCTGTCGGGGATCTTCGACGGGTTGGGTACGACGCTGGCCTCGCCGGTTTCGACGTCCACCGTCGGCTCCAGCGGCGGATCGGGCTTCTCGGGTGGGGGCGGCGGTTTCAGCGGTGGCGGCATGGGCGGTGGCGGGGGCGGAACCTGGTGATACCGACCGTGCCGCTCTTCCCCGGCGCGACCAGCCGTGACCACTAGACTCGGCACTCATGACCCCGTGTCCACGCTGTGGAACCGAGCCGCCCGCTGGTGCAGTGTTCTGCCCGTCGTGCGGGGCACGCACGTCTGTGGAGCCCACGCCGGTCGCCCCGGACCCGACATGGGATGTGGGCGTCCCGGCGATACCCGACGACCTGTACCGAAGGTCGGAGGAGAAGCCGGCGAACCCCGACGACGCCTTGTACAGGAGTCCCGGCACCACGGATCCTGAACAGACAGCCGTACGACCTGTGCCGCCGCGCCCTGCGCCGTCCCCGTCATGGGGGTACCGACCGGGCACTCCCGAGGCCGACCTCTTGCCGTCCGAACGGCCGAACACGCCACTGCCACCCACGTCCCGACCGTCGCGCGGGAACTTCTCCGGCTCGCGCGGGGTCATCATCCTGCTCGCAGTCCTCGTGATCGCGGCGATCATCGGAGGCGTGCTCTGGTTCACCGGCGGCGGCTCGCCGACGGCGGGCTCGGGGGCGACGTCGCCGTCCGCCAGCACGTCCGCCTCTGGCAGCAAGGCCAGCGGTACGCCGTCCAAGGGGCAGAGCGCGAGTGTGACCCCGTCCGCGACGCCCTCCGACGCGTTCCCCCCGAGCGGTGCGACGCTGTGCACGGGCTCGACGACCGTGGCGGTCAACGCGGCAACGAGCTGCCCCTTCGCCCTCAACGTGGCCGCGGCGATCCCGGCCGGTGCCAGCGGGAGCTTCACCGTGACGGCCAACTCGCCGGCGACCAACAAGGACTACCAGATGGCCTGCGTACGGGGCACGTACACGGTCTGTTCGGGTGGCTCGAACGCGCTCGTGTACGTGAAGTAGCGGGTCCGGCGGGTCTGTCAGGATGACGCCATGATCATTGCCGCAGCCGACGGGTCGAGCCTGTCGAACCCGGGCCCGGCGGGCTGGGCGTGGTACGTCGACGAGGATCGCTGGGCCGCCGGCGGCTGGGCGCACGGTACGAACAACATGGGCGAGCTCATGGCCGTGCTGGACCTGCTGCGGCAGACGCGCGGCGAGGAGCTGAGGGTGCTGTGCGACTCGCAGTACGCGATCAACTGCTGCACGAAGTGGATCGCCGGCTGGAAGCGCCGGGGATGGCGCAAGGCGGACGGGCAGCCAGTGCTCAACGTCGATCTGCTCAAGGAGCTCGACAAGGAGCTGGCGGGCCGTACGGTCACGTTCGACTGGGTCAAGGGCCACGCGGGGCACACGCTCAACGAGAGGGCGGACGATCTCGCGAGGGCGGCCGCGACGGCGTACCGCGACGGGCTGACCGTGCCTCACGGACCCGGCTTCGTCGCCGGTTCGGCGCCCGCAGTGTCGCTCGCGGTCGGGCCGACGAAGCGGGAACCGGAGCCTGACCTCTTCAGCATGGCCGAGCCGCTGGCGCCTGCCGTGTCGGGGCGCTGGCCGGCTCCGGAGGACGACGCGGAGGCCACGGTCGTGGCCCTGGAACGCGCGCTGCTCACCGACGAGGTGCTGCTCGACCGGGACCGGCACGCGGAGCTCCTGCACCCCGACTACGTGGCGTACGAACCGGGCGGTGCGATCCGTACGCGCGGGTCGGCCCTCGCGCGCGCCGTCTCGCTGCCGGGCGCCGTGGAGCTCACCGTGCTGGGTGCGGACCGGTTGGCGGGGGATGTACTGCTGCTCCGCTATCGGCTTCGGCGCGCGGGCGAGGAGACGCTGTACTCGTCGGTGTGGCAGTACGACGGCAGCACGTGGCGGCGCCGGTTCCACCAGGGAACGGTCTGACTAGGGCTTCTGCGGGAGCTTGGTCCGGATCGTACGGGTGAGCCGCGCGGTCTCGAGGCCGGCCCAGGGCCCTTCGAAGTCGAACCGGCAGCACGTGGCGGCGGGGAAGTGCGTCGACACGAGGTCGAGCGCTTCGCGGTCGGAGTCCTCGCTGACGAGCTGGTGGACCAGCGTCGGGATGCTCGGCGAGTGACCGACGACGAGTACACAGGTGAGGGCCGGATCCAGCTCGTGGACGATGTGGAGGATCGTGCTCGAGCCCGCCCCGTACAGCCGGTCGGTCGACTCGACATCGACGCCCAGACCCAGGTTCGCGACGGTCTGGCGGGTACGTGCAGCGGCTGAGACGACCACGTACTGGATCCCGGAGTCGGCGAGCTGCCCGCCGATGAACGTTGCCTCCTCACGCCCGGCTGGGGTGAGCGGCCGGTTCTTGTCGCCGAGGATCCCCCAGGAATCAGCCGACGCGTGGCGCATCAGGTACAGGACGCGGTGTTCGCTCATGGGGCCATTGTGACCGAGACTGCGGACGGAAGGCTGTGGATAACGCTCCCGCGCGGGTAGCCGCTTGGCCACACTCGGTGCATGCGCACCCCCAGGCCATGGACTCTGCCCAGCCAACCCATCAGCCGAGCGCTGCTACGCGCATCAGGGGTGACCGACGCCATGATCCGTACTCAGCTCAGGGCCGGACGCCTGATCCAGGTGCGCCAAGGGGTCGTGCTCAGCGCGGGCGCTTGGCCCGAAGATCCACGAGGTCAGCACCTGGTCAACGCGCACGCGGAGCAGGTCATGAACCCAGGCGCCGTCATCAGTCACGGTTCGGCGGCCGTGTCGTGGGGCTTGCCGAGTCCCGACTTCCACAACTGGCACGACGATCCCGTGTCGCTGACGTTGCCGGAGTCCACGAAGGGCGAGCGACGACCGGCGGTCTCGTGGCACATCTCTTCACTCCCGCCAGCTCAGGTCACGCGCGACGCCGAGGGGTATGCGTTGACGACGATCGCCAGGACCGCGGTGGACCTCGCGGCGAGACGTCCGCTCCCCGAGGCGCTGGTCATCCTCGACGGCGCGGCTCGTCTGCTCCTCGCCTCCTTCGTCGGGGGCGATCCCCGGCGCAGTGACTACGTCAACCCGCGGCTGGTGAAGGCCACGCGGGCTGAGCTGCTGCAGGTGGCTAAGTCGGTCACGCTGCGCGGGACGATCTGCCTGGTCGAGCCGTGCCGAGAGTCTGCGGCCGAGTCGACGTTCACCGGCCACCTAGTGGTTTCAGGCCTGCCGATGCCCCAGTTCCAGGCGCCGCTCAAGACGCCGGTGGGCACGTTCTACCCCGACTTCTACTGGCCCGAAGCCAGGCTGATCGGCGAATGCGATGGCGCGGTCAAGTACGGCTCCCCGGGCGCGATCCTTCTGGAGAAGCAGCGCGAGGAGTGGCTGAGGGACGAGGCCTACCGGTTCGTTCGCTGGCCCGCCAAGCACTCGTGGACCCGGCCCCAGGAGATCCTGGCCCGGATCGAACGGTACCTGGGCATCTGATCCCGTGAACGCGTGGTTATCAGAAGCCGGCGGTCGTCTCCGCTATAGCCATCCCGTGAAGTGGTGGTTCTGGACCTCGAACTGACGACTGACAACGACGTGTTCACGGGACGAGCACGACCCCGACGTCCTGGACACCCTCATAACGACGACTTCGCGGGAATGCTCGGGAGTCGCCTTGGAGACGCAGCCTCAGATCTCCTTTGCGGCCACGATGACGTCGCGGTGAACGGAGGAGTCGACGCGGTGGGAGAAGCGGCGCCAAGGGCCTTCGTCGCGTACGGTCATGCCCGCGCCACCCAACAGCTCGACGACGCGCTCGCGTGGCGTCCCGAGCGTGTTCCAGGACATGCCGAGCGCGCCTCCGGTGCGGAGCTGTCCGACCCAGACCGGGATGGCGTCGGCGAGCAGCCCGGAGGCCGAGCGGTCGCGGCGAGTGCCACCCCGTACATCGCTCACCGACCCGTGCACGATCCCGTACGGCGCGTCGGTCACGATCGCATCGAAGCGGCGCTTGCCCCACAGCTTGGCCGACTGACGGGTGTCGCCGGTGAAGATGCCCAGCGACAGGTTGCGGCCGTCGACGCTCACCTCGGCGTCGAACCGCTTGCCGAGCGACTTGCCCTCGCGGCGCACCGGGGTCATGTCGGCCGTGTGCTTGAGGCGCTTCCGGCGCAGGTACGTCTTGAGGTACGCGGCGAACGCCTCCACCGCCTTCTCGTCAGCCTCGACACCGGCCGCGTCATGGCCCAGCCGCCACGCCTGCAGCAGCGTCGTGGCCCGTCCGCACAACGGGTCGAGGATGCTCCGCGGGCCCGGCGGCAGCGTGACCTGCGACAGCGTGACGTTGAGCAGCAGGCGGGTGAGCTGCTCGTTGGTCTTGCCGGGGTACTTGGGGATCGTCACGAGATCCTCGTCGAGCAGGTCCACGCTCGGCAGCTCAATCGGCCGGAGCAGCCCGGACGCCTCTTCGTACAGCCCGAGCCTCGCGGACTGCGCCGCCACCAGACCGAGCAACACCTCGTCCGCATCCGCCTCGAAGCGCAGGTAGTCGACGCCCGCGATGACGACGGGCTCCACGTCGATCCCGGCGGTCACCGCCAGCTCGGCGGCGGCGAGGCGCGGGGCCTCACCCGCGTACACGCGGTTGAGCGACGGCGCAAGCAGCATCAGCAATGGCACCCGGTCATTCAACCGCATGTGGACTCACCCAGGGGCGGCCGCACCCTGCCCTAGGGTGTTGATCGTGACGAAGGCGGCCGGGAAGAGGGCGACCCCCGCGGACATCCCCGTTGCCGGTGTCTTTCACGGCCACACCGACTCCCATCCCGAGCTGCCGGTCGACTCCGACGTCGACTCGACTGGCCATTTCCACGGTCCGCTCCACCTGCGCTGGCGCTACATCTACGTGGTCTTCCTCGGTGGTGTGTTCGGCACGACGGCGCGCTACATGTTCTCCCTCTGGATCCCGCGCACCGACGGCCTGCCCGTGCCCACGCTCGCGGTGAACCTCTTCGGGGCCTTCCTGCTGGGCCTGCTGCTCGAGCGCATGGTTGTCTCCGGCCCCGACCACGGCTGGCTGCGGCTGGCAAGGCTTCACTTCGGGACCGGCTTCCTGGGAGCGTTCACCACGTACTCGTCGTTCGCCGTCGAGACGGTGCTCCTCACCGACTCAGGGCGCCTCGGCATGGCCGTTCTCTACCTCGTCGCCACCATCGTCGGCGGCGTCCTCCTGTGTGCCGCGGGCATCCAGGTGGGGGGTCGCAAGTCATGGTGATCCTGCTCGTCGCCCTGTGCGGCGGCCTCGGAGCGGTGGCCCGCTTCGTCGTCGATGGGCTCATCCGCGGCCGCGTACGGTCCATCGGCTCGGTCGGCACCGTCGTCATCAACGTCACCGGCGCCATTGCGCTGGGCATCATCGCCGGCCTCGTGGCTGCGCACGTGGCGCGGCCCGACTGGCAGATGGTGATCGGCACCGGGTTCCTCGGCGGCTACACCACGTTCTCGACGACCTCGTTCGAGACCGTACGACTCATCCAGCAGGGCAGGTTCCGTCTCGCCGTCGGCCTGGCGCTTTCACAGCTCGCGTTGGCGCTGGCCGGGGCGACCGGCGGGTACGTGATCGGGCTGCACCTCTAGCCAGCCGTCCGCCGCTCAGGCCAGGTTGACGTGGTGCGCCTCGAAGTGGGTGCCCTTGGCCCGCTCGTAGGACGAGAGGATCTCGGCCTCGGCCGCTGCGCGGCCGGCCCAGGTGGCGCCCTCGACCGACTTGCCGGGCTCCAGGTCCTTGTAGACGGTGAAGAAGTGCTGGATCTCGAGCAGCTGGTACTCGGGGATGTCGCCGATGTCACGCAGGAAGTCCTGCCGGCTGTCGGCGGTGGGGATGCACATGACCTTGTCGTCGCCGCCCATCTCGTCGGTCATCCGGAACATCGCGATGGCTCGGCACTCGATGAGCGCTCCGGGGAACGTCGCCTCCGGCAAGAGCACCAAGGCGTCGAGCGGATCGCCGTCCTGGCCGAGCGTGCCTTCGATGAAGCCGTAGTCGCTCGGGTACTGCGTGGAGGTGAACAGGGTGCGGTCCAGCCGGATGCGGCCGGTCTTGTGGTCGAGCTCGTACTTGTTCTTCGAGCCTCGGGGAATCTCGACCGTGACGTCGAATATGAGACCCGATGGGTTCTCGATGTGAAGCTGCCGCCTCAAGTCACCAGACAATGTCAGCTTCTTTCTATGATGGGTGGACTGCTTCGCAGGATAGCCGCCCGGGAGGACTCTGTGCCACGACGAGCGCTCGGCTCGATGGCGCTGTACCTCGCCGTCCTGTTGTTAGTGGGTGCCGGGGTGTGGTTCGGCGGCCCCAGACTCCTGTACGCGACGGGGCTGTGGAGCAACGGCGGGAGCCCCACGATCGACCCCAGCTTGTACGCGCCGACGCCGACGCCCACGCCGAGCCCGGTCACGCCGACGCCAGCCGCAGCCACCGCGAGCCAGGGCAAGCTGCCCATCGGTGCGACGCTGCTGGCCAAGTTGCGTGCGGTCGACCGCTCGTCCGTACCGCGCGACGGGATGGTGGTCATCGACCCGCTGACCGGCGCGGTCGTGACCGGCGAGAACGCGGACGCGATGATGACCCCCGCTTCGACGTTCAAGCTGCTCACGAGCGCGGCAGCGTTGGCTGCGTACGGGCCGGACCACCGCTTCACGACGAAGGTTGTGGGCGGTACGGGGAACTCGATCGTCCTGGTGGGCGGCGGCGACCCGTACCTGAGTGGCGCGACAACACAGGACTATCCCGAGCGCGCATCCATCAGCGACCTGGCGGACTCGACCGCGAAAGCCCTCAAGGCGGCGGGCAAGACCTCGGTGGCACTGTCCTACGACGACTCGCTGTTCACCGGTGCCGCCTGGAACCCCGCCTGGACCGCCGGCTACCACGAGTTCGCCACGCCAACCTCGGCCCTGTGGGTCGACGAGGGGATCGTGAACGGCGTCCACGGGACCACCCCGTCGACCGCTGCGGCGAACGCCTTCGCGGCTCAGCTCAAGGCGCGTGGCATCTCGGTGTCGTCGGTCGCTGCCGGTACGGCGGCGTCCGGAGCCACCACGCTCGCCTCCGTACAGTCGCTGCCTCTCGACCTCATCGTCTCCGAGGTGCTGCTGCACTCGGACAACGACGGTGCCGAGGTGCTGTTCCGTCAGATCGCGCTGGCCGCAGGATCATCCGGCTCGATCACTGCCGCCCAGACAGCCATGCAGGCCAAGCTCGTCAGCCTGGGCCTGTGGCGCGACGGGATGAAGATCGACGACGGCTCGGGTCTCTCCCGCGCCAACCTCGCAACGCCGACCGTGCTGGCGCTCGCGGTGGCGGAAGGCTTCAACGACGCGCGGTTCCGGTCCCTGGTCGACGGCCTGCCCACCGCCGCGGCGGACGGGACTCTGCACTCGCGCTACGACGATCCGACGACGGAGGGTGCCGGGCGCGGAGCCGTACGTGCCAAGACCGGAACCCTGACGGGCGTGCACTCGCTGGCCGGCTTCACCCGTACGGCTGACGGCGGCCTGGTCGTCTTCGGCTTCGTCGCCAATGACGTCGTACCAGAGAAGGCACTAGCCGCCCGGGACTGGCTCGAACGAGTCACCAGCGTGGTGGCCGCCTGCGGCTGCTGAGGCTCGGTTAGGGACCAGATGTCGAGAAGACCGACGCGAAGAACAGGATCATCAACCCGGTCAGCACGATGCCCACGATGCCCAGGACGAGCCCTGCGATCGCAAAACCACGGCCACCGGCGAGGCCTTGGCGGCATCGTTTGAGCGAGATCGCACTGAGAACCAGCCCCACGATGACGGCGGGGGTCATGATCACGGGCAGGAACGTCGTTGACGCAAGGCCGACGAGACTGAGCACGAATCCTGCGGTCGCCTGACCGGTGGGCAGCCCCACCGGAACGTGCCCTCCGTAGGGCAGGAGCAGGGGCACTGGAGGCTGTTCGTACCGCACGTCGCCGAGGTTGTAGCCCACTGGTTCGCCGGTCTGGTCTTGGGCTTGATGAGCTGGGTCGGGCACGGGAAGCTGCCGGAAGTCCCAGCCGGGAGTGGTCATCGATCCTCCTCGTACGTTTCAGGGTAGCGGGAGACAGAGCGACGTCGGGCGGGATCAGTACGCTCGCCACATGACCACTGTCCCGCCGGTCGATTGGTCGCTCGCGGAGCGACTCGGTGCTCGCCTTGTCGACCCAGGGCCGGAGCTGTCCGACTCCGAGCTCGCCGAGGTCGTGGCAGGCCTCCGGGTCGCGGCCGAGCGAGCCGACGAGATCGTCGCCAAGACCACCGGGCTGCAGGCCCCCCCGGGGGCGCCGCCGCTGGTGGTGGACCGTCCGACGTGGCTGCGCTGGAACGTACGGCTCGCTGCCTGGTTGTTCGAGCCCTACGTCACCGATCACCCGACGCTCTCCGAGAGGCTCGCCGGGGAGGCCACCGCCGTACAGGTCGGCACGGTCCTCGCGTGGGTGTCTGCCCGGGTGCTGGGCCAGTACGACCCGTACGCAGAGGTGCCGCGGTTGTTGCTGGTTGCGCCGACGATCGCGGCCGTGGAGCGCAGCATGGGCGTCGACAAGGACGCGTTCCGGCTGTGGGTGTGCGTGCACGAGGTGACGCACCGCTACCAGTTCGGGCAGGCGCCGTGGCTGCCCGAGCACCTGCGCACGCTCGTCGCCGAGGTGGTGGACGCCGAGACCCCGTCACTCCTGGGCGTCCTGCGTGGCGGCCGCTCGCTGAGCTTCGCCGAGGTCGCGCTCGGCCCGGAGGGTCGGAAGGCGCTCGAAGGCGTGACCGCCGTGATGAGCCTGGTCGAGGGCTACGCAGACGTCATGATGGACCGTACGGACGCGGTGCCTGGCGTCGCGTCGCTGCGCGAGAAGTTCAACGGGCGCCGTAACGCGCCAGGGCTGGACGCGGTCATGCGCGGCCTCATGGGGCTCGACGTGAAGCACGCCCAGTACACCGACGGCGCCGCCTTCTGCCGCGCGGTCATCGACCGCGTCGGTCTCGACGGGCTGAACCGCGTGTACGAGCGGGTCGAGAACCTGCCCACCAGCGCCGAGATCGCCGACCCGGCAGCCTGGGTGAGACGGGTCTGCTGATGGCCCGCCAGGAGCTCGGCCCGGCGGGGCTCCGGGTGGCGCAGGCGGTACGCAAGGCGCTGCGCGAGGTCGTCTCCGACGGGCTTCCTGCTGGCCGGTCCGCCCCGCCAGGACCCGTACAACGCATCGTCGTGGGCGTGTCCGGTGGAGCCGACTCGCTGGCCTTGGTGGCAGGGGCCGCCTGGTGCTCTCGTCGTGTCGAAGAGCTCGCCAACCTGCCCGTGTCTGCGGTCGTCGTCGACCACGGGCTGCAGGAGGGATCTGCGGAGGTGGCGGCTCGCGCCGCCGCGCAGGTGCAGGCGCTCGGGGTCGAGGCCCAGGTCGTACACGTCGAGGTCGCCGACTGCGGCGACGGGCCGGAGGCGGCCGCTCGCGTCGCCCGGTATCGCGCCCTGCTCGCCGATCGCGACGCGGTGGTCCTCGTGGGGCACACTCTCGACGACCAGGCGGAGACCGTACTGCTCGGCCTCGCGCGCGGCTCCGGGACGCGCTCACTCGCCGGAATGCCGGAGCGACAAGGGCGGTTGCTGCGCCCACTGCTCGGCGTGCGACGGTCCGAGACCGAAGCGGCGTGCCGCGAGGCGGGACTCGAGTGGTGGAGCGACCCGCACAACGCCGACCCCACGTACAGCCGGAGCCGCGTCCGGGCGGCACTGGCCACGCTCGACCAGGCGATCGGGCCGGGGCTCGCCGAGGCCCTCGCCCGTACGGCCGAGCTCAGCTGTGCCGACGCGGACCTCCTCGACACCATGGCCGCCAAGCTCCTCCTGGGCGCATCGCGGCCCGATGGCGCTCTGGCGACCGGTCCGCTCGAGACGGCCGATCGCGCTCTGCGTGACCGTGCTCTCCTCACCTGGCTGCGGCGTGAGGGCGTCGAGGATGTGGCTGCCACCCATGTACGAGCGGTCGCCGAGCTGGTCACGGACTGGCACGGTCAGGCAGGCGTGGATGTGCCGGGGGCGCGAGTCGGCAGGATCGCCGATCGGCTTCAGGTGGAGGGACGTCCGAAGTAGACTGCTGGCATGAGCAGCAGGCTCGGTTCTCTGCTCTACGCCGCGGCCCTGGTGGTGGTGCTCGGCGCTGGCTGCGCCGTGCCACGGGCGGTCCCGACGGTGCTCACGTCGACTGCCATCTCCGTCTCTGAAAGCGCCTCGTCACCCGGCACCGCGACCGGATCGACCCTTACGGCTCAGCCGACCTCGTCCGCTGCCTCTCCGTCGGCTCCCCGCACGACGACCGCGACTTCGACGACTGTCGTCCGCTCGAGCGCGACACGTGCGACCACGTCCGCAGCACAGGGTTGCGGGCTACCGGCAGCTCTCCTTGGCAAGGACCTCACGCTGGTTCCAGGCACCGCCAAAGTGGTGGCACTGACCTTCGACGCGGGCGCCAACGCCAATGGAGTTCCCTCCATCCTGGCGACCCTGGCAGGGCGTCAGGTGCCCGGTACGTTCTTCCTCACCGGCGCATTCGTGGACGCGTTCCCCACGGCGTCACGACAGATCGCCGCCGCCTACCCGATCGGCAACCACACCCAGAACCACAAGGACCTGACCCAGCTGACGACCGCCGGTGTACAGACCGAGATCCGTACCGGTGCGGCCTCCATCCAGCGGGTGACCGGCGTGAACCCCCGTCCGTACTTCCGCTTCCCCTACGGCGCCGTCAACGCGCGCATCATCGCGACGGTGAACGCCGAGTGCTACGTACCTTTCCGCTGGACGGTCGACAGCTGGGGCTGGAAGGGGACCGCCGGCGGGATGAGCGCCGACGAGGTGCAGCGGCGAGTGGTCGGCGCGCTGCGACCGGGGACCATCGTCCTCATGCACGTCGGCTCGAACCCTGACGACGGCACGACCTTCGACGCGAACGCCCTGCCGCGAATCATCGACGCGATCCGAGCGCAGGGATACACATTCGTCACCCTCGAGCACGTGCTGCCCGCGACGCCGTAACCCCTGGCCCAGCGCCGAGGAGAGAGTCCCCCGCGCCGAGGAGAGAGTTCCCCCGCACTTAGGAGAGAGTTCCCCGCGCGTTGGAGAGAGACCCCGGCGTCGAAGAGTGAGTTCCTTCATCCAACGGATCGGGGAGGTCTCTCCTCCTCGTGGGGAGGTCTCCCCTCTGTGGGGGAGTCGCCCCTGGGCGGGTGGGAGCCTCATGACGGGCTGGGCTAGGGTTTCGCCGTGGATCTGCGCGATGTATCCGAAGACCTGTCCCAAGTCCTCTACACGAAGAGCCAGCTCGACGAACGCCTGAGCGAGATCGCTGAGTTGATCGACGCGGACTATCACGGAGAGGAT
>JADGPB010000267.1 GCA_017882655.1 Propionibacteriales bacterium | reverse complement strand
GCGGCGACTCACGCGGTCCGCAGCTCCGCGTTGAGCACGCCTGTCTCCTGAAGCTCACGGATCCTCGCCAGCCGTACGAACCTCTCGTCGAACGCCTTCTGCGTCATGCCGTGCTCGCGGTACGCCGCGGCCAGCTCCCGAGCGCCGTCGGCGATGCTGCGGTGCACCCGTACCGTCGGCAGCGTCTCGCGCAGCAGCGAGAAGTCGACGCGGTACGAGCGGGGGTCGTTGCCCGCCTCGCCGGTGATCCGTACGGTCGCGCCGGTCTCGGCGGCGACGGTCTGGGCGATCTCGGCGACCGTGACGTTGTTGCTCTCGTCTCCGACGTTGAGCGCCTTGCCCTGTACGGTCTCGGCTGGCGCGACGAGCGCGGCGGCGAAGACATCGGCGATGTCGGCGGCGTGCACCAGAGGGCGCCACGGCGTCCCGTCGGACTTCACGAGCACCTCCCCGGTCAGCAGGGCGTAGCCGATGAGGTTGTTGAGGACGATGTCCGCGCGCAGCCGCGGGGAGAACCCGAAGGCCGTCGCGTTGCGCAGCGACACGGTCGTGAACTCCTCATCCGCGAGCTCCAGCAGGTCGGACTCGACCCGCACCTTGCTCACCGCGTACGGGGTGACGGGCGCGAGCTGGGAGTCCTCGCCGACGAGACCCGATCCGGACGCCCCGTACACGGAGCAGGTCGACGAGTACAGGAAGCGGCCGACGCCGGCCTGCTTGGCCAGCTTCGCCAGACGTGACGACGCGTGGTGGTTGATGTCGTACGTGATCTCCGGCGCGAGCGAGCCCAAAGGGTCGTTGCTGAGCGCAGCAAGGTGGATCACGGCGTCGAAGCCCTCGAGGTCGGCGAGGACCACCTCGCGGAGATCGCGCTGCAGCGTGGGCGGGTCGACCGGCCGCGGGCCGAGCACGTTGTCGGCGAACCAGCCGGTGTCGAGGCCCGTGACCTCGTGTCCGGCAGCCACGAGCACGGGCGCCATCACGGTACCCAGGTAGCCCTGGTTGCCGGTCAGCAGAACCTTCATGAGTGCTCCCCGATCTCGATGACGCTCTTCGCGACGACGAACCCCTCCGCGTACCGGGCGTTGCACTGCGCTCCGCGCACCCGCATCAGCCCGAGGAAGGCTTCCTCGTCGAACCAAGCATGGCCCGTCTGGCTCGGGTAGTGCTGGTGGAGGAGCGCGCTCTTGGCGCGCGCCTGGGCGTCCGACACAGGGATGTACGTGGTGACGTGCGGCAGGTCGGACTCGTACTTGAGGATCTCGTAGCCCCAGATCGGCTGGGTGCGGAACTCGGTGACGAGGAGCTCCGCGAGAAGCCGATGATCCTGATGGGCGTCCGTCGCGTGCGGGCCGATGACGAGGTCGGCGGCCGCGGTGAGCGACCTGGCGAACATCCCCAGGGTCTGTTTGGCGGCCGACCAGTGCGCAGGCGTCCGTGCGTCGGGCAGGTCCTCGATCGTGACCGAGACGCCAGGGCAGAAGGCCTCCAGCGCGGCTCGTTCCTCGGCCTCTCGGGGAGTGCCGGCTCCCGTGAGCACGAACGCCGACACGGTGACCTGCGGGAACGCTTCCCGGATCGCGAGCAGCGTCGCGCCGCAGCCGATGGCGATGTCGTCGCAGTGAGCGCCCGCGACGACCACGTGGCGAAGGCCGGAGAGCTCGAGGCTCATGGGAGACACCTCCGCCACGGGGCCTTCCCGTCCTCCCAGAGCTCGTGGAGCACCGCGCGTTCCTTGAACGTGTCCGCCGGCATCCAGAACCCGTCGTGGTGATAGCTGGTCAGGCGACCGAGCGCCGCGAGCTCGGCGAAGACGGTCGGCACGATGTCCTTCCGGTTGCCGAGCCGCTCCAGCACCGCGGGCCGCATCAGGAGGTAGCCACCGTTCGTACGGATAGGCAGCTCACCGATCGAGTAGACCTTCGTGGCCTTCCCATCGGCGTCGGAGTCGATGATGTGGAACGAGCCCTGCGGCTTCACGGCAAGGAACATCGCGTCGGTCTCCGGCTCGGTCTTCATCCGGGCCACCATCGCGTCGAGATCGACGTCGGTGAGCACGTCGGAGTAGTTCGCGAAGAACATCTCCTCACCCGCGACCGAGTCCGCAACGAGGTGCAGCCGCTCGCCGATCGGCGTGTCCAGGCCGGTGTCGACGCAGTCGACCTTCCAGTCGCGGGCGAAGTCCCACACCGCCTGCGCCTCGTCGATCGCCGACCGGATCTGGTCCGCCGCGTACCCGAGGCAGAGCGTGAAGTCCGTGTGCCCGTACGAGGCGTAGTAGTTCATGATGTGCACCACGAGCGGGATCTCGCCGACGAGCTGGAGGGGCTTGGGCAGGCCCTCGCCGTCCCAGCCGCGCATCCGCATGCCGTAGCCGCCGCAGAACAGGACGACCTTCATGAGTCCACCCCCAGGGTCACGACGTCGAGCTGGGGCAGCGGGAACACGAGCCGTGTGCCCGGTCGCAGCTCCGCAGCGAGCTGGGCGGTGATCTCCGCCCGAAGGTTCCATGGAAGTACGAGCACGTCGTCCGGAGCGTCCTCGACGAGGTGCTCGGGAGGAACGACGGGGATCCGCGCGCCGGGCGTGAAGCGGCCGTGCTTGTACGGGTTCCGGTCGGCCAGGTAGGCGACGAGATCGGGCCGGATGCCGCAGTAGTTGAGCAGTGTGTTGCCCTTGCCCGGTGCGCCGTACCCCGCGACCCGACGTCCCGAGCGGCGCGCCTCGATCAGGTAGGCGACGAGGTCGTCGCGGACCCGCGAGGTCTCGCGGGCCAACCTGAGATAGCCCTCGACCGTGTCGAGGCCCGCTGCGCACTCGGAGTCGATGACCTCGGCGACCCGTGGCGACGGGATGGCGCCGGCCTCCTCGGGCGCGGCCCACAACCGGATCGAACCGCCGTGCGTCTCGAGCAGCTCCACATCGACGAGGCTCAAACCGCCCATACGCAAGGCGCCCTGGGCGGCAAGAACCGTCCAGTACTGGAAGTGCTCGTGGTAGATCGTGTCGAACTGCGCCTTGGTCACGAGGGACAGCGCGTGATGCACCTCGATGGAGACTCGTCCGGAGTCGGCGACGAGGGCCCGCAGCCCGCGGGTGAAACCGACGATGTCGGGGATGTGCGCCCACACGTTGTTGGCGACGACCAGGTCGGCCTTGCCGTGCTCAGCCGCGATCTTCGTACCGAGCTCCTCGTCGAGGAAGGCCGTGACCGTCGGCACGCCCTTCTCGATGGCAGCCGCACCGACGTTGACGCTGGGCTCGATGCCGAGACACCGGATGCCCGTGGCGACCACGTGCTGGAGCAGGTAGCCGTCGTTGCTGGCGACTTCGACCACGAACGAGCCGGGGCCCAGCCCGAGCGAGTCGACGCTCGCCTCGACGAAGCGACGTGCGTGCTCGACCCAGCTCGTCGAGAACGAGGAGTAGTAGGCGTAGTCGGTGAACGTCTCGTCGGGCTGGATGAGCGCCGGGATCTGGAGCAGTCGGCACTCGGGGCACAGGCGCAGGTGCAGGGGATACGTCGTCTCGGCGACATCGAGCGCCTCTGCCGGCAGGAAAGCCTCGCAGGGCGGGCTGGCACCCAGATCGAGCACGGACACCAGGTCCTTGTGCCCGCACAACCTGCAGGTCGTGGTCATCGGCTGTCCCCCCTTCCGTCATCGGCTCGGCGGATCGCGAGTCGTCCGACGACGTACCCCACCATTGTCACAAGAAGGCCCGTCACGATGGCGGAGGCGCCTGCGGCGCCCTTGATACCCCGCCTCGGCACGCTGCCGAGCTCGCGCAGCACACCACGTGGCAGCACGTGCGTGGTGTAGGTGGTCTCGGTCGACAGCCCCGCCCGACGCGTCGTCCGGGCGACGACGGCGGCCTTCGAGATGCCTTCGGCGTAGCACCGGTGCCACAGGTACGACCAGGTCGTGCGCTGCGGGGTGACGCGGTGGCGGACCTTCGACGCGGGCTCGAACAGGATCCGGGATCCTGGCATGGCGGCTGCCCGGATGCACAGCTCGGTCTCCTCGCAGCCGTACGGGACGGTCCCTACTCTGCCCATGTCCTCGCCGAAGAGGCCCGCTGTCGCGAAGACCTCAGCGCGGAAGGCCATCGAGCAGCCCATGACGTTGCGCACGCTCGACAAGGTGTTTGGCTGTCCGGCGTACGTGCAGCCGATCACCCAGTCGAACTCGCCGCGATCACCGTCGGCGGCGGGCAGCATCGACGGCCTGCCGCCGACGGGCCAGCGGGGGATCGCAGCGCCACCGGTGATGATCACCGACTCGTCGTCGAACGGAGCCAACAGGCCCGCAAGCCAACCAGGTTCCGGTACGGCGTCGTCGTCGAGGAACACGGTGACGTCGGCATCCGTGCTTGTGATGCCGGTGTTGCGGGCACCGGACAGTCCGCGCGTCCGGCTGTTCTCGAGCAGTCTCATGTCGTCGCCGACGAAGAACCCCTGCGCCTTCTCGTACAGCTCGGGGGAGTGGTCGACGACGA
>JADGPB010000266.1 GCA_017882655.1 Propionibacteriales bacterium | reverse complement strand
TCCAGCTGTTGCTGGATGAACAGCTCGCCTTGGTACGTGGCCAGGCAGACCGAGATCTTCACACCGCCAGCCACTTCTTGGCGTCGTCATCCCACTGCTTGATGACCCGCGCTGGCACGCCAGCCACGATGGCGCCAGCGGGGACATCCTTCGTCACGACCGCGTTGGCGTTGATGATCGCGCCATCCCCGATGGTGACGCCGGGCAAGACGCAGACGTTCTCACCGATCCACACGTTCCTCCCGATCGTGACGGGTCTCGAGTGGAGCGGACGGCTGTTGGGCTCGCTCTCCGGCGATGACTGGCCTTCGCCGTGGTAGATCCCGTGGGTCGTGTCCGAGATGAAGATCTTCGATGCCATGAGGCAGTTCTCACCGATCGTGACGCTTTCGGAGGCGACGATGTGCACGTTGTCACCCATTCGACAGTTGCTTCCCACCGTGAGCGTGATCCCACTCGCCGCGCCGCCCCCGAGGTCGAACCGGCAGCTGTATCCGGTGGTGAAGCCGACTCCCAGCTGAGCTTGGCGGCGATTACGCAGGTATATCGGTCTGCGTACGAGCCGAGCGCCGGGAAAGAACGCCTTGGTCAGCGCCAACGAGTAGACCGAACGAACCATTTCACTGATCGAGTACCGACTCATGCCTGCTTCCGTCTCCGTCGATGATTTCGGTTAACCACTCGTCCATGCCGAACAGCTCGTACGTGGATGGGTCGAGCGGAACCTGAGGCTGCGCGATGAATTCCCGAATCGTGTTGCTGTCGAAGTTCTCGTCCTCCACCAGAAGGATTCTGGACGGGTGGTACAGCGCGTACTTCACCACTTCAGCGTTGGTCGTGATGAGCTTGCGACGGGCGCCCATGGTCTCGATCGTACGAATGGTCAGTCCGGTCTGCCCTGAATGGTTGACGTCGAGTACGGCTTTGGACCGTTGCAGCACCTGAAGATACTGCGACGCCGAGAGGGGCCGGAACTTGAACTCCTGGATACGGGCCCCGGCAAAGGCCTCGGACTTGAGCTTTTCGTAGACATACCGCAAGGGGTGGAGGTAGAGGTACGAGAAGACGGCGAGCCCGTCCTCTCGAAGACGGGGGATCAGCAGCTTCATCAGAGAGTATCGGTTGGCGTGGGCGGTGCACACGTTCATGATGTCAAAGTCGGTGTTGCTGAGTTCGGAGTCGCCCACCGAGCGGTAGTCGTCGGTGAAGAACAGTGGAAGCAGCTCGAAATCCCGCCGGTTCCGCGCATCGCTGGGGTCGAAAGTGAGGCGACGGTCGAAGTACGGCGCCTGGTCGACGATGTGCGGGTACAGGCTGATGGCGTCCCACAGGTAGAGCACGCTGCGCGCCCGAGGATGTTCCTTCAAGAGACGCTCGACGAACCATGGCGTGAGCACCTTGCCGTTCACGACGAGCACCAGGTCGTAGTCGCGACCCTGCGTCTGTGACAGAACATCGTCGAGGTATCTCTTGACGATCGAGTCCACGAGGCGCGGCCGAACTCGGATGGCAGCCTTCAGCAAGGGGTTCTGGCTCGGGTGGTCGTTGAAGCGATCCACCTCGTAGCCACGCTTCTCAAGGCCCTTGGCGATGTGCCGGTCATAGCCGAAGAAGGGCGGCGCGATCAACAGGGCGCGCGGACGCCTTGCCGACGCGCCGTCTACAGAGCCGGCCTCTTCCATGTCCTGTCCGTGTCGTACGTGTCGGGCAGTGGATGTGCGAGGGCCCGTGACCCCGCGAAGGCCGTCCCACAGCCCGGCGAGCGCCGCGCGGACCTTGGCTACCTTTGCTTCCTCGAAAAGCACGATCTTCAACGGGCCCCACGCGAGCGCGGCTCCTACGCGGGCGATCCACCGTGGATCGACGAGAGCCGTGCCGTCGCGCACCAGGAGCACGAAGTTACGGTACTTGTAGTACTGGCGGTCGGCGGCATGATGGCTGTTCCGCACATTCAGGCGGCCGATGAGGTGATGGTCCCGCATGGCGCCGATGGAGTGGCGCATGACGACCGCGTCGGTGATGCGGAGCCGCCAACCACGGCGCCGGAGCCGCAGGCACACGTCGTGGTCAACGTGGTCGATGAAGAGCTCTGTGCGAAAGCCCCCGACGTCGTCAAGAGCCTCGACGCGACACAGGGCGCCCGAGGTGATCATGAACCGGGCATCGCCTAATGGGGCAGACTGGAGGAGCCCACCCGTGTCCGCATCGACGACCGTCGGTCCGAGCATCGCGACGCGGGGTTCCGACAGCTCGGGGGTTGAGGCCAACCGGGGGAGGAAGTCTGGTCCGACGACGCTGTCCTGGTCGAAGGTGAGAATCCACTCGCGGTTGCGGAAGTGGGCATGGCCCTTCGATAGCCCTCCCGCGACACCAGTGTTGCGCTCCAAACGCAGGACCTCGGCGCCGAGGGAAGCGCAGCTCCGAAGGATGTCCGTGCCCGACGTCGAGGCGTTGTCGACGATGACCACCGGTGCTTGGGGACACAGAACCGAACACAGGTCGGCCAGCTTCTTGCCGGGGTTGTGGGCGACCACAACCACTCCGACGTCGAGGGCAGGACTCATTCGCGAGAAGGGATCAGCCATGGTTTCCCTGGACGAGTCCGCGCCGAGCCAACTCGTCCAGCGCATCGTCCCACGCCGCACTGGTGGCGCCAGGGGTATCCCACGAGGCTCGGATGAAGTCAGCGATGGCGTCGTGGCTCGTCCACCGTGGTGTGGGTGCGCCCACGGATGCCAACCGAGTCAGATCGGCACACGCGTGCTCGATATCCCCCGCCCGCAGCACTGGCACGTGCTCGATCTCGACATCGGCACGGGGAGAGCCCGCGATCGCGGCCTCGGCCAACTCGTCCAAAGTCGTTCGGACACCGGTGCCCGAATTGAGGATCAGGGGCGCGCCCACGCCCGGGGGATTCGCGACAGACCATGCGATGAGCGTGGCCAGGTCTTCTACGTGGATGAAGTCCCGGGTGGCCGAGCCGTCGCCGTAGACAACCAGCGACTTGCCCTCGCGAAGACGCGCCAGGAACGCTGCCAGAACACCCGTGTAAGGGTTGTGAAGCGCCTGCCCCGGACCCACGACGTTCTGCGGACGGATGATGGTGACCGGGATGTGCTGTGCCGGCTCGACCAGCATGCCTTCGCCCTCCGACTTCGTCTCTCCATAGACAGAGACCGGGCAGTGCGGGTCGTCTTCCTTCGAGGCGGTCGGAACGGCGGCATCGCAGCAGGGGGCGCCGAAGTGGTCGCCGTGCTCCCGGCATGACGTCGGGCCGTTGCCGTAAACCGCCCGGGAGCTCACAGCGACAAGGGGGACACCCCAGGAATGCGCTGCCTGACCTGCGAAGCGCGTTCCGACCACGTTGACATGGCGGTAGCGCTCAACCTCGTACATCGATTGTCCTGTGCCGGTCTCCGCGGCGAGGTGAACGACCGCGTCGGGCCGTTCGAGAAGCGCCCAGGCGGCTTCGTCGGTAATGTCCCCCTGCACGACATGGCCCGGGAAGCGTGCGACGCTGGCCGCGGGATCCGCGTGGACCTGGTCGGACAGGCTGTCCAGAGCAACTACCTCATGGCCGCTGCCGGCCAGTTGGCGCGCGAGATGAAGTCCGATGAACCCAGCTCCACCGGTGATCAGTACCTTCATGAACTCGCATCTCCTCACGGATCATGGAACGTTATCAAGTCTCGGAGCGGACGTAGAACCCCGGTCTGAGCACCAACAGTGCCAGTACAGCGCAGTCAGCGGGCGGCTGGTCGCCCGGTCACTCCGGACAGCGTTGGCGGTGGAACCGCACCTTTCGGGACTACGGGGCAACCCTGGCCCTCACCCCGTCATTGGTCCTTCAGCCGGGCCGCCTAACCACAGACGGTAGGCTGAAGCACCTAGGCGCGTTGCCTGGAGTGTTTTTGCTCGCGCTAGGAGGTCTGATGTCGGACGAGTCACCACCTGACTCCGAGTACTCCTCCCCGTTCGGCCCGGAACCTGAGGCTGAGGGTCCCAAGGCTACAGGCGGCCCGCGCCGCGCACAGCCAGGCGCAGTTCGTCATGGCATCCGCTGGGGGCGCATCGCCATCATCACCATCGCGGTGCTGTTCGCGACGGTGGCCGCAGCAGTGGGCTACTTCGGGCTCAAGCTGAACCAGTCGGTCACGAGCATCTCGCGGGATTCATCCCTGCTGCCGACCGGGAGCCGTCCTCCGTCGGCGTCTCCTACCGCCAACCAGACGTACACGGCGATGAACATCCTGCTGATCGGCAGTGACAGCCGAGGCTCTGACCAAGGTCGCAGCGACTCGTTCATCGTTGTGCACATCTCTGCTGACCGGAAGTCGATCTATCTGGTCTCGTTCCCGCGCGACATGTGGGTGACAGTCCCAGGCAACGGGAAGGCCAAGATCAACGCGGCCTACTCGTGGGGCGGTTCCGCCCTGTCCGTGTCGACGATCGAGAGCCTCACCGGTGCCCGCATCGACCACGTCGTCGTCACTGACTTCGC
>JADGPB010000010.1 GCA_017882655.1 Propionibacteriales bacterium | reverse complement strand
AGCCGACGGCAGCGTCTGGCAGTGGGACAAATGGCAAGCCGGAATGGCCTTCGTCGACTTCACCAACCCTGCTGCGGTGGCCTGGTACCAGGGCAAGCTCAAGGCGCTGCTCGACGACGGCGTCGATTGCTTCAAGACGGACTTCGGCGAGCGCATCCCCACCGACGTCGTCTGGCACGACGGCAGCGACCCGCAGCGGATGCACAACTACTACACCCAGCTGTACAACCAGGCAGTCTTCGACCTCTTGGTCGCGGAACGAGGCGAGGGTGAGGCAGTGCTCTTCGCCCGATCCGCTACCGCGGGTGGTCAGCAGTTCCCGGTCCATTGGGGAGGCGACTGCGAGTCCACGTTCGTGGCGATGGCCGAGTCGCTGCGCGGCGGCCTCTCGCTCGGCATGAGCGGGTTCGGGTTCTGGAGCCACGACATCGGCGGCTTCGAGGGCACACCGGACCCCGCCGTGTTCAAACGGTGGGTCGCCTTCGGGCTGTTGTCGTCGCACTCACGCCTGCACGGATCGAACTCCTACCGGGTGCCGTGGGCGTTCGACGACGAGGCCGTCGAAGTGACCCGTACCTTCACGCGCCTGAAGATGCGGCTCATGCCCTACCTCGCCGACGTCGGCGAGCAGGCGAGCGCGACCGGCGTCCCGGTGATGCGAGCGATGGCGCTGGAGTTCCCCACCGACCGCGGCGTCGCCGGCCTCGGCACGCAGTACATGCTAGGTGACGCCCTCCTCGTCGCGCCGGTCTTCTCCGCAGCGCGGGACGCCCAGGTCTACCTGCCCGAAGGTGAGTGGACCCACCTGCTCACCGGTGAGCGCGTCACCGGTCGGGGGTGGCGACGCGAGCAGCACGGGTTTGACTCGTTGCCGCTGTACGTACGTCCCGGGACCGTGCTGCCGATCGGGGCCGTCACCTCCGGTCCCGAGTACGCCTGGGCCGAGGGAGTCACCCTTCACCTGTTCGAGCTCCCTGACGGCTACGACGCGGTGACCACGGTGCCCGGTGGCACCGGCACCGCGGCGTCCTTCCGTGTCGTCCGAACGGGCTCACGTGTGCACGTGACGAGCGACGATGCGGTCGGCATGTGGTCCGTTGCGGTCGGCGCACTCGGCCAACCGGTCGCGTCGGGACCTGGCCCGGGCGCGGTCACAGTGACCGGAGGGGCACAGTGGTGACGGGGGCGATCGTGAGTGACCCGTCGGCTTGGCTGAACGCCTCAAACCCGGTCCTTCCTGGGTTCCACCCCGACCCGTCGGTCTGCCGAGTCGATGGGCCTGATGGAACGTGGTACTACGTCGTCAACTCCACCTTCGAGTACCTACCGGGCCTCCCTGTCCACCGATCACGAGACCTCATCACCTGGGAGCTGGCGGGTCACGCGATCACCGATCAGCTCGACTACACGGATCTCAGCGACTCAGCTGGCCTGTATGCGCCCACGATTCGGCACGACGGCATGCGCTTCCTGGTGACGTGCACGCACCTCGCCGGGCACGGGCGGGCGGGCGGAAACTTCGTCGTGACGGCCGAGAAGGCCGCCGGACCGTGGTCACAGCCCGTGTGGTGGCCCGAGAGCGAGGGCATCGACCCTTCTCTCCTGCTCGATGAGGACGGCCGGATCTGGGCGCACGGCGCCCGCGGAGCGCACGCGCCGCAATGGGATAACCAGGGTGAGATCTGGGTGCGCGAGGTCGACCCGGCCACGCTCGAGCTCATGGGGCCCGAGACCACGATCTGGACGAGTGCCCTGATCGGCGCGGAGTGGGCCGAAGGGCCGCACCTGTACCGCCGTGGGTCCTACGTCTATCTCGTTGCGGCAGAAGGCGGCACCTACCGGCACCACGCCATCACGGTCGCACGCGCCCCATCCCCCGCCGGCCCCTTCGAGGGATGCCCCGACAACCCCGTGCTCACGCACCGCACGCTCGGACCGGAGTCCGCCGTCGTGAACGTCGGGCACGCCGACCTCGTTGAGGCCCCCGACGGCTCATGGTGGGCACTGACTCTCGCATCGCGACTCTCGGACGGGGTGGATCTGCTCGGTCGGGAGACCTTCCTCCTGCCGGTCACCTGGGAGGACGACTGGCCCGTTCTCGCACCCGGCACCGGCACGTTGGTCCCCGAGCCCGGCGGGCCTGCCGGGGCGAGCCGGCCTGGTGGTCGCGCAACGACCGACCCCTCCCCCGGGGAGTGGATAGCGGTGCGGCGTCCACCGACAGAGGTCGCGACCGGGCTCGAAGCGTCTGACCTGGTCGACGGTGACGTGACATTGCATGCCGGAGCAGGGATGGAAGCCAGCGAGCCCGCCTTCCTTGGCCGACGACTTCGAGACCCTGCGGTCGAGCTGTCGCTCAGGGTGGCGCCGACGGGACCCGAATGGGTCACGTCGCAGGACGACCGCGAACTGGGCCTTGCGCTTCGCCAATCCGCGCTGCAGTGGGTCACGGTGGGCCTGCGGGCCGACGACGCCGGGAACGTCGAGTTGGCGGTCACGCAGTGTTCGGACGGCACCGCTCGCCTCGTAGCACGGGCGCCGATCGCCGGCTCGGGTTCCATCCTCGTGCGCATCAGCGGCCGGAGCGCCGACGTTGCTTGGCAACGAGCGGGCGAAAGCGAGCGCCACGTTGCCACCCTCGACATCGGGCACCTCTCCACCACCCACGCCGGCAGGTTCGTCGGAGTCATCTACGGCCCGTACGCCCTCACGGCGAACCCGGAGCCTGTGATCGCGGGCCTGTTGTCCGCCCGCCCACTGTCCACCCAGGAGCCGTGAGCGACCACCGCCAAAGGATCGATCGGCTGATCGGGAGCCGCAGCGGCCGTGTCCTCGCCAACCCCGTCGTGCCCGGGTGCTACCCGGACTCGTCGGGGTGTGGCCGCACGAGTGGGAGGAACAGTTCGGTCCAGGCGGACAACAGATCTGCGTCATCTGAGGAAATGGTCCCGTGGACCCCTTACCCGGGGCTGACAAGCCCGGCTACACGACAGAGACCATCTCCCGACTTCGGAGATGGCCTCTGACCTGCACTTTCACTGTCGGGCTGACAGGATTTGATTCTGCGACCTCCTGGCCCCCAGTTCACCGCTGCCGGGCCTGGGCGGCGCGCATCTGGTGGCGGAGCTCTCCTCCCGACCTGACCTTGCATTGCGTAACCATCGAACATGACTACTCGCGGATCTCGGTCAGACCGACGACCTCGGGTCACGACAGCGGAGTAGCACGATCACACGGTCGGACTCGTCAGTCGCCGGTCTGTGGCCTGCACCGGCCCCGGGTCAGCGCGGCGCCAGCTCGCCGACCTGGATGCCCCGGCCGTTCGTGCACACGAACACGCGCCCGTGATGGGAGAACTTCATGTGCGGGGACGCCGAAGCACCCGCACGGTACCGCCCGGCACGTCCAAGAAATCCACGATGTCGGTGTCGGTCAGCATCTCGACGCCGGTTCCGGGGACGCTGACGTCAGCCGAACCGTGGTTGATGAAGAAGGTAAACGCTTCGGTGTCGGACTCGCGCACGAGCATCTCGACGTCCCCCGGCAGGTCGGGCTCACCGATCGATGGCACGACGGATCTCGCCAACGCGGCAACGCTGCCCGAGTCGAGGCCCGCGGAGACGTAGATCGCGCGGCCACCCGAGGGGAAGGTCCGGGACGTGACGGCGGGCGCGCCGTCGAGGGAACCCCCGACGTATCGAGCGAGGACGTCCGCGCTGTCGGCGTGGACATGCTCGGTCCAGTCGGTGCCCGTCCACCCGGTGTCCAGGGTGAAGCGTTCGTCGACCTGCAGGGGGTGAATCTCCTCACTCCACGCGCCGAGAACCTCACGGAAGGCGCCGGGATACCCGCCGAGCCGCACCTGGTTGTCGGTGTCCACGATGCCGGAGTTGGGGGTGACGATGAGAGTGCCGCCACTCTCGGCGAAGTGGGCGATACGCGCGGCGTTCTGGTCGCTGACGACGAACAGGTTCGCCGCGATCAGCGTGTCGTACCCGCTGAAGTCGTCCCAGGGCGACACGACGTCCACGCCGATGTTGCGTTCCCAGAGCGCGCGGTGCCAGTCGCGCAGGGGGCGACCGTAGCTGAGCTCGTTGTTGGGCTTGACGCCCTTCTGGACGGCCCACCCGGCTTCGTCGTCGAAGAGGATCGCCGCGCGGGCCTGCCGGACCCGAGAGCCCTGGACCGGCGCCAGGGCGCGCAGGTGCGCTCCGAGCTCCTTGACGGCCGCGAACACGACGGTGTCGCGACCCGCGTGCGGCACCATCGCGGAGTGGAACTGCTCGGCTCCGCCGCGCGAGGCACGCCACTGGAAGAAGAGGATGCCGTCGGCGCCGTGCGCGACGTGGCTCAGGCTGTTCCGCACGGCCTCACCGGCCCGCTTGGCCCGATTCCGCGGTTGCCAGTTCACGGCGCTCGTCGAGTGCTCCAGCAGCATCCACGGACGTCGATCCGTCGTGAGCGCGCGCATCCGGTCGCCCGAGAAGGCGACGTCCTGCTGAGGAAGCGGGTCGGACGACCGGGTGTAGTGGTCGTTCGCGAGGATGTCCATGTACGGGGACCACCGCGGATAGTCGACGGCGTCCTGCTCCGCCCCGACCATGAAGTTCGTCGTGACGGGAAGGCCGGGAGCGATCTCCTTGAGGACGGTCCGTTCGGCGAGGTACTGCTGGAGGAGCTCATCGGAAGAGAACCGGTCGAAATCAAGCACCAGGGACGGGTTCTTCGAGTCGTTCCCCCGGGGCGGCAGGACATGCTCGAAGTCGCGGTACGTGTGACCCCAGAAGGCGCTGTTCCACGCCGCGTTGAGAGCATCCAGGCTCGTGTACTTGTCGCGAAGCCAGCGGCGGAACGCCGCAGCCGAGACGTCGCAGTAGCAATGGCCGTTACCGCCGCCGAGCTCGTTGCTCACGTGCCACATCACCACGTGGTCGCGGGCCCCGTAACGGTCCGCGAGCGCACGGACGATCCGCAGGGAGTGCTCCCGGAAGACCGGGCTGCTGGGGCACCAGCCGAGACGGGCGCCCGGCCAGTGCTTCACGCCGTCGTGGTCGACCACCAACATCTCGGGATGCGCGTGGAGCAGCCACCCGGGCGGTGCTGCGGTCGGCGTCGCCAGGTCGATGGCGATGCCGTTCTCCTCGAGGAGGTCGACGATCTCGTCGAACCAGGTCCAGTCGTACTCGCCGTCGGCGACCTCAAGAAGGCCCCAGGAGAAGATCCCGAGGGAGACGAGGTTGACGCCGGCCTCAAGCATGAGCTTCATGTCTTCGCGCCAGACGGAACGGTCCCACTGTTCGGGGTTGTAGTCAGCCCCGAAACTCAAACCATCAGTTGGCCACTTGTTGTCCACGTGAGACCAGGTCATAGTTCTACTCCTCCAGAGACAAGATCGAGCCGCTCGAATCGCTGCAGGAACAGCACCAGAGCGATGAGGGGCGGGAACGCGACGGCAGCGCCGATGATCGCGAATGAAGGCAGTGCCGGGGACCCTCGGTTGAGCAGTTCACCCAGCATTGCTCTCCACCACCGCGTTTGTCAAGCGATCAAACAAACGGCTCAAGACTGAGGACCAGCAGCGCTCAGGGTTCTGTACAAGGCGTAGGCCCCGGCCGCCCGGGCCCACTCGACGAAGTCGATCGACGCGACGCTGACCTCGACCGGGGCACCGGTGATCTGCACCGCGCGCAGCCCCTCGTAGAAGAGGTCGAGCCTGTCGGACAAGACCGTGTGGCTCTCCCCGGTCAGCACGAGCTTGTCGGGATCCAGCAGATTGACGACGTGTCCGGCTCCGGCGCCGAGGCCGCGGGCTGCGGTGTCGAGCGCCGCGGCTGCGCGGGCGTCGCCGTCCAGGGCGGCCGAGGCGACCTCCTGGACGGTGACCGCACCGGGCACAGCCGCCGTGATCGCCCCCGTGGAGCTGGTGCTCCAGAGGCAGCCTCGATGCCCAAGGGGGCACAGCGGGCCGTCGGAAGCCACGGGAACGTGGCCGAATCGTCCAGCCGACTGATGGGCGCCGACGATGATCTTCTGATCGGCGACGAGCCCGAAACTGATCTCTGGGCCAACGGAGATCAGGGCCATGCTCTCCTGACCGGAAGCCAGCTGCGGCCACTGCTCGAACGCCGTCAGCGCGACGATGTCCTCCTCGATCCAGACAGGAATCCCGCAGGAGGCCTCGACCCGGCGCCGCCCGTCTCCGGAGCGGAACACGGTGACATCGAGCGATCGGACGGCGCTCCCGCTCTCCGGGATCGGCGCGCAGACCGCGATCGCCGCCACGGTCAGCCCCTCCGCGCTCGCCTCCACGAACCACTGGCATGCCTGATCGAAGACGGCGTCGACATCGAGTTCGGGCAGGTCGATCCGGCGCTCCCAGACGACTCGGTTGGCAAGGTCGACGGCGACGCCGATGACGCTTCCGTGCCGCACGTGCAGTCCCAGGAAGTGGTAGCGATCGGTTCGGGCATAGAGCATCTCGGCGGGACGACCAGTACTCGACCGCTGCTCACGACCGCCTTCAACGATGAGGCCCGCGTCATCGAGATCACGCGTGATCGCGGTCAGCCTGGCGCGCGAGACCCCGAGGGCGCGAGCGATCTCGATCCGGGGCAGCCCACCCTTCCAGAGGATCTCGTTGAACGCAGCCTGCGTCGTCGGATGGAGACTCGGCCACCGGGAATGCGGTGGCAGCCGCTCAACTACCCGCGGGCCAGTCGTCGACATCTGTTCATCCAATCGGTTTTCGCTCCTACCTCGCTGCCACAGCGGTGACCGCCAAGAGCCGGGGCGCAGCACGGATGCCCCGGATCTCGACCCGTACGGCGTCCAGGTTGCGAGGCTCGAACCGGAGGATACGACGATGCCCCACGGAGTGGCCGGACCCCAACACGAACTCCTCGTCACCGTTGATCCCGATCACGACGAGATCCTCGATCCGCTGCCCGGTCCTGATGTCCTCCCGCACCTCGAGAGCCTCGATGCACAAGGGACGGTCGAAACGCAGTTCTACCGTCGGCTGGGCATCGTCGGAGGTGGGCTCCCAGGCCGCTCCGGGAGCGTCGACGGCCGAGCCGAAGCCCTCCGGGGCGACGCCTGACGATACCGTCACCGTGGCCGACACGCCACGGGCGGAGTAGTCGGCGATGAGCCGTCCCAGCTGGTCCAGGACGTCGGCGTCTGGTGTGCTGATCCTGCCCGCGGCGGTCGGCGGCACGTTCAGCAGGAAGCAGGCATTGCCACCCACGGACGAATACCAGACTCCCATCAGCTCCTCCGCAGCCCTGACCTTGTCGTCCTCCTCGGGGTGGTGGAACCAGCCGGGCCTGATCGACGTGTTGACCTCGGCCGGGTACCAGGCCAGATCACCGAGATGACCCTGCAGCGCGGACCGGCTACCCAGGTCGTCCTCGCTGCTGTGGACGAGCTGGGCGAACTCCCCGTCGTCCACGTGCTGTGACTTGTCGGCGATCCGCTCCTGATCGAGCAAGCTCGCAGGGACGACGCTCCATTCGTCGCTCCGCGTCGAACCTGCCTCGTTGCCGCACCACCGCACGTCAGGCCCGCACACGCTGATGACCGCGTCGGGCTGCAGCTCCCGGATGACCCGGTAGTAGCGATCCCAGTCATAGACCTGAACCTTGCCGTTGGCTCCCTCGCCGCAGGCACCGTCGAACCAGACGGAGAAGACCTGCCCGTAGTCCGACAGGGTTTCCGTCAGCTGTGCCACGAAGAAGTCGTCGTAGGCGGTGCCGGTGCCGTAGGTCGCCTCGGTGCGATCCCACGGCGAAAGGTAGATGCCAAGACGGAGGTTGTGCCGGGCAGCCGCCTCGGCGACCTCCCGAACGACATCCCCCCGACCGGACTGCCACGGAGATGCCGCGACCGTGTGTTTCGTTACCCGACTTGGCCACAGGCAGAAGCCGTCGTGGTGCTTGGCGGTCAGAATCACGCCGGTCATGCCCGCCGAGGCGATGGCGGTCATCCACTCGTCCGCGTCGAGCTCCGACGGATCGAAGAGAGCAGGATCCTCGTGGCCGATCCCCCACTCGACCCCCGTACTGGTGTTCATGCCGAAGTGCACGAACGCGTAGAAATCCATCTCCTGCCACGCGACCTGCCGGTCACTGGGCTCGACACTCGCCAAAAGACGTCCCAGTTCGTCGCTTGCCCGCTCGCTCTGACCTGCCCCTAATGTCACGGAGACTCCTGTCCCCCACGTATGTGGAGATTGTTCTGGTGGTTTACAAACCATCGATAGCCTAACCCGCGAGGACGACCCAGCGCCAGTGCGGACTTCCGGAGCGCGGGCCGGCAAAGGACTGGCTACGCGCGGTGGCGTCGTTCACCTGAGGATGCTCGACTGAAGGTGCTCGACCTCGACCCGGCCTTGCGCCTAGTCACCGATCCGGCCGTTGCTGACCGGCAGCGCCTCGACCCAGCTCGCGGCCGGACGGTCGACCACAGCTGGGCGCTCACGCGGTCTCGGCGACCAGCGCCACGGCGTCCTGGGGACCCAGGAGCACTGCTCCGTTGTACCGCACCGCGGTGAGCAAGTCCCGGTGCACGCCGGGCAGCGCCACAACGCGCTCCTCGTCGGCGGCGTTGAGCAGGAACAGCACGTCGCCGCGCTGGACCGCCTCGACGTCGTCGGGCAACGGGCCCGGCCCGAGCGTGCCGACCACGCCGGCCGAGGCCGCCGCGCGCCCCATGATCGCGTCGAGCACCGACTGCGGCGGCACGGTCCCCACGTACCAGGCCTCGCCCCCGGACGCCGCGCGCCGCCGGAGCACCGCGGGCGAGCCGTCGAGGTCCCCGGTGAACGTCGCGACGGCTTCGCCGTCGTCCAGGCGCAGCCGTTCGCCCCACACGGTCGCGGTGAAGTCGCCGAGCTCCGCGGAGCGCACCCGCAGCCCGGCGTCGGGCAGCGGGCAGTACTCCTCGCCCGACCCGCCGACCAGGTCCGCGAACTGGACGGGGAAGCGGCCGAGCCGGATGTGGGCGTCTGCGTCGGCGACCCCGGAGAACGGCCCGAGCACGAGCACTCCCCCGCGCTCGACCACTCCGCGCAGGTTGCGCGCATCGGGGTCGTCCACCAGGAACAGCTGCGGCGCTACCACCAGGTCGTAGCCGGCCAGGTCGCCGCCCGGAGAGACGATGTCGACCGCGATCCCAGCGCGCCATAGCGGCCGGTAGTAGGCGATCATCTGGTCCATCACCCGCAGGCGAGTGCTCGGGCCCGCCGGCTCCTCGGCGGCCCACCAGCTCGACCAGTCGAACACCAGCGCCACCCGCGCCGCGACGCGCGCGCCGACGACGCGGTCCAGGCGTCGCAGTTCGGCGCCGTGCGCACGCACCGTGCGGTGCAGCCGGGTGTCGGGCCCGGCGTGCGGGACGAGCGCCGAGTGGAAGCGCTCGGACCCGAACGCCGACTGGCGCCACTGGAAGAAGCACGACCCGTCCGCGCCGCGCGCGATCGCCCGCAGTGAGTCCAGCCGCGTCTGGCCGGGCGTCTTGGGCAGGTTGTGGCCGCGCCAGGGCACCGCGCTCACCGCCTGTTCCATGAGCAGCCACGGCGCCCCGCCTGCGAGCCCACGCATGAGATCGTGCGCGAGGGCCTGCCGCACCGGCGAGTCGGAGTCGGCCGGGTCCCCGTAGGTGTCGTCCGCGATGACGTCGACCTCGCTCGCCCACCGCCAGTAGTCGTTCAGATGGTGGAACCCCATGAAGTTTGTCGTCACGCAGGCCCCGCTGCTCCCCGTGCGCACCAGGTCGCGCTGCTCGGTGTACATCGCGAGCAGCTGGTCGGACGTGAACCGGCGAAAGTCGAGCGTCTGTGTGGGGTTCACCAAGTACGGCGCGGCGCGCGGCGGGATGATCTCGGTCCAGTCGAAGTAGCACTGGCTCCAGAACGTGGTGCCCCACGCGCGATTCAGCTCGTCGAGCGTGCCGTACCGCGCGCGTAGCCAGGTCTGGAACGCCGCGCCGCACTGGTCGCAGTGGCACACCTGGCCGAACTCGTTGCCGATGTGCCACATGCGCACCGCCGGATGGGACGCGAACCGGTCGACCAGCGCGCCCGCGATCGCCAACGAGCGCTCGCGGTAGACGCTCGACGACGGACAGAAGTGGTTACGTGAGCCGTGGCTGAGCCGGACGCCGTCGGCCGTGACCGCGCGCGTCTCGGGCCAGCGCACGCCCATCCACGCCGGCGGCGACGCGCTCGGGGTCGCGAGGTCGACCGCGATGCCACCGGCGTGCAGCAGGTCAAGCACGTCACCGAGCCAATCCATGTCGAACTCGCCCGGCTGCGGCTCGAGCAGCGCCCAGCTGAACACCCCGACGGTGACGAGGTTCACCCCAGCCGCCCGCATCAGTGCGACGTCCTCGACCCAGACCTCGCGCGACCACTGCTCGGGGTTGTAGTCGCAGCCGTACAGCAGCCCAAGCTCACTCGTGAGCGAGCCGAATCCGCGTGTGGGTTCCACGCGGGGCGTGACGTGCGTAGGAATCTGGTCCATGTGCTTGCCTCCAGGTCAACGGTGACGGGTGTCGAAGCAGTGCCGCGCGAAGGTCGCGCGATCGGTGCGACGCGTACGTGGGTGGCGATCGTGCGCGCAAATCGTCGGCGCGGCACGGCGCCCCTGTGCGGGTGCAGGTGATGCCACGGCTACCGCTCAGCCCTGGACGGCGTCGGTCCGGAGCCGCTGCGGCTCCGGGTCGAGGAAGAGCCTGACGACCGGGCCGCCGTGCTCGCTCACCAGCCCGTCCGGGAGCACGACGTCCAGGCTGTCCGCAGTGCGCTCCCACGCGACGTCGGCCGTGGAGCCGAGCACGCGGACCGACCGGACACCGCGTTCGAGCAGCTCCGACGTGCCGGCGAAGCTGCGCACGCGGGCCACCCGGTCGGAGGGCTCCGCGAGCAGGATCGCGTACACGTAGTCGCCGGTCGGGTCGGTCCTCCGGGTGAACCGGATGTCGGTGGATTCGAAGTCGGTCGGGGCGCCGTCGGTGAACGAGCCCGCCGCGACACGGGTCGGGCCCTCCGCCGCAACGGTCCAGGGACGGGTGCCGTAGATAGCCTCGCCGTTGCGCACGAGCCAGGCGCCCAGGTCCTCGAGGATGCGGCGTTCCTCGTCGGGGATGGTGCCGTCCGGCTTGGGACCCACGTTCAGCTGCAGGATCCCGTTGCGCGCGACGACGTCTGCGAGCTCCGCGACGATGTCGCGCGAGCGCTTGTAGGCGTGGTTCTCGACCCAGCACCACGACGACCGGGAGACCGCGGTGTCGTTCTGCCAGAGCTCCTCGCGGATGCCCGAGACCGTCCCGCGCTCGATGTCGTAGACGGCCGACCCGGGGGCGAACGCGTCCCACTTGTAGTGGATGACAACCTCGCGACCCCACTCGGCTGCGCGGTTGTAGTAGTAGGCGGCGAACGTGCGCAGGTACGGCTCGAAGGCGGGCTGCTCGATCCACCAGTCGAAGTACATGACCTGGGGGCGGTAGCGGTCGACGACCTCGACACAGCGCAGCAGCCAGTCCTCGAGGAACCGCTCGTTCGGCGCCGTCTCCAAGCGCTGCGCCGGGCCGTAGAAGTCCTGCAGCGCCGGGTCGCGCACGTCGGAGTCGAAGCGCATGCCTCCGTTCATGAAGAACCAGTGCTCGGCGCGGTGCGAGGAGGCTCCGCGCACCATCCACGCCTCGTCGACGGCGTCGAGCAGGTCCCCCAGCACGTCCCGGCCCGGACCCAGCTTCGCCGCGGTCCAGCGCGAGCGGCCGCTGTCGTACATCGCGAAGCCGTCGTGGTGCTCGGCGACCGGGACCACGTACTGCGCTCCGGCTCGGCGGAACAGCGCCACCCACTCGTGCGGGTCGAACCGCTCCATCCGGAAGCTGGGGATGAAGTCCTTGTACCCGAACTCGCTCTGCGGGCCGTACGTCGCGACGTGGTGTGCGAAGGCGGTCGAACCCTCCAGATACATCGAGCGCGTGTACCACTCGTTTTCGAACGCCGGCACCGAGTAGATCCCCCAGTGCACGAAGATGCCGAGCTTCGCGTCCCGGTACCACAGGGGCGGGGTGTACCGCTGGAGCGAGCCCCAGTCGGCCGAGTACGGCCCCGCCGCGACCACGGCAGCGACCTCGGCGAGCGCCAAGCTGTTGTCGCTGACGTCGACGGGCGCCGGCAGAGCCGAGACGTCGAGCCTCGGGAGGTCCTGTGCTGCCATGGGTGCTGCTTCCTCTCGGTGTGCTGGCCGGTCGACGGCGAGATCGACCCCGTGCGCTGTACCGGTCATGGCTTGCGCCATTGCGCCGGGGTGGTCAGGGGGACGAGCGACGGACGTTCCACGCTCGTGGTGAGCGGCACCCGCACCCCGTCGCTCGCTGACGCGAGCAGCGCCGTCATGATCTCGAGCACGTGCAGCGCCAGGTCACCGCCGGCTCGGCGTCCGCCGTGCACGAAGTCCAGGAGCCCGATGCCCCGCTCGGCCCCCTGGTAGCCGGCGGACGGCGCCACCGCGGCCCAGTCCTGCTCGCCCAGCAGGCGCAACCGCACCGTGCCGTCGAACGTGTTCGGGTCCGGCACCGACAGGCTGCCCCGCTCGCCGTGGACCTCGATCGGCGCCGCCCCGCTGGCGACGGCATCGAAGCTCAGCACCACGGTCGACAGCGCGCCACCGGCGTGCTCGAGGATGCCGGTGACATGGGTGTCGACCTCGACGGGGATCCGCTCGCCGGCCCGCGGTCCAGAGCCGATCGTCCGCGTGTCGCGGCCGCGCGACGCGGCACCGGTGACCCGCGTGACCGGGCCGAGCAGCTGGACGAGCGAGGTCAGGTAGTACGGACCCATGTCGAGCAGCGGACCGCCTCCGGCCCGGTAGTAGAAGTCCGGGTTGGGGTGCCAGTGCTCGTGACCGGGCGCGACCCATGTGGCGAACGCCGCGATCGGCCGCCCGATGCTCCCGGAGTCCACTGCCGCGCGCGCGGTCTGGATGCCGGTGCCGAGCACCGTGTCGGGCGCGCAGCCGACCCAGGCGTCCCCACGCGCACCGATCACCGACACGGCATCGAGGAACGTGGCAGCGAGCGGCTTCTCGCCGTAGACATTCTTGCCGTGGGCCAGCGCGGCCAGCGCGATCTCGGCGTGGGCATCGGGGGTCGTCAGGTTCAGCACCGTGTCGACGGCGTCGTCGGCGACCAGGTCGGCGACCGACAGCGCACGGCACCCGGGGACGCCCGACGCCGCGTCGGCCGACCGTCCGTGATCGAGGTCGGCGACGGCAGTGATGGCGACGTCGGGGTGCCCGACCAAGGTCTCCAGGTAGCGCGCCGCGATGACGCCGAGCCCGACTACTCCGATGCCGTGCGGCTTGCCCACAGGATTCCCCTCTCGATGATCGTCCGGACGTTGGTCTTGCGGAGAACGTCGAGACTGTGCCCCGGCGTGGCGACGACGACGCGGCCGTCACCCCAGAGCCGGGTCCACACGACCGGGGAGGTGATCGGGCGGTGCCACGGGTGGTACGGCTGCACCGGGTGCGTCGTGGTCGCCAACACGTCGATGAGGTCGTCGTGCAGCACCCAGTACTGCTCGGTCATGAGGGTGAAGTCCTCGACGCCAGCCGTGATCTCGTGCGCCCGGCCGAGGTCCGTGACGTGCACGGTGTACGGCAGGAAGTTGTCCGTCTCGTCGCCAATGCGCTGCGCGGGGTCCTTCGAGGGATGCGTCGCGAACTGCCCACCGATCAGCTGCAAGTAGTCCGAGTTGGCGCGGTAGGAGTCGGCTATCCCGCCGTGCCACCCGACAAGTCCCGTGCCCCGGCGGACCGCCGCGGCGAGCCCCGTGAAGGCCAGATGCGAGATCTCCGACATGGTCACGCTCTGCACGACCAGGTCGGTGCGCGCCATCAGCGCCCCGTCGGCGTAGGCCTCGTTGGAGTCCTCGATCTGGACATCGAACCCGTGCTCCTCGAGGAACGGCACGAAGAGATTCGTCGCGCCGACGGGATCATGCCCGTCCCAACCACCACGAACGATGAGTGCGGTGCGGGCTGTCATCAGGGGCTTCCTTCGATGTGGGGTGAGATGAGGTAGGTGCGTCCGCCGGGCGCGGAAGGGCCATGCTTCCAGCGAGGACTGGACGAGCACCTCGCGGGCCTGCAGCGCAACTGCCGACCTGACCGCGATCGTGGTGCATGGCGATCGCGCGGGTCGGGGGTGAGCCCGCCGAGGTGCGGCTGCTCACCCCCAACCTGACCGAACGGCAGAACACCGCCGCCGTCGTGCGGTGACCAACGCGGCTCAACCCTTGATCGCGCCGAAGATGACGCCCTGGGTGAAGTGCTTCTGGACGAACGGATACACCATCAAGATCGGCAAGATCGCGAGCACCATGATCGCCATCTGCAGCGGCAACCCCGAGACGGCGCCGGTATTGACCCCGACCGGACCGCCGGTGCCCGGCAGCGTCACGCCCTGCAGAACGTAGGACCGCAGCACGAGCTGCAGCGGCCACTTGGCGTTATCGTTGATGTACAGGACCGCGTTGAAGAACGCGTTCCAGTACCCGACGGCGGTGAACAGCGAAGTGACTGCGATCGGCGCTTTCGACATGGGCAGCACGATCCTGCCGAGGATCCGCCAGTCCCCCGCGCCGTCGATCCTCGCGGCGTCCAGGATCGCCGGCTCGATCGCCATGAAGAAGCTGCGCACGATCAGCACATTGAACGCCGAGACCGCCGGCAGGATCAGCGCCCAGTAGGAGTTGATCAGGCCGAGCGCGCTGACGAGCAGGTAGGTCGGGATCATGCCCGCGCCGAAGAACATCGTGATGAGGAAGACGAACAGGATCTTGCTGTGCCCGAACGAGTTCGGGCGGGACAGCCCGTAGGCCGCGAGCACCGTCAGGACCGTCGACAGGGCCGTGCCGACCACCGTGATACCGACGCTGACCAG
>JADGPB010000265.1 GCA_017882655.1 Propionibacteriales bacterium | reverse complement strand
TTGTTGCGCGCGATGCGCGGGTGGATGGGTCGGTCAGTTGACGCGACAACACCCACAGACCGCGGCAGCAGCAGCCGTCAGCACGCGGTCGGGACTCATGGGAGGAACTCTAAGCGGTCAGCCCCGCCCGGCAAAGCCCGCGTCTCGCATCTCGGGCTAGACCCAGTTCCGATGCGAAAACCGAGTCGGACTTCTTCCGACTCGGCCTCTGATGGTGGAGCTAAGGGGATTCGAACCCCTGACCTTCTCATTGCGAACGAGACGCGCTACGAACTGCGCCATAGCCCCTTGCGGCTGCCAAGACTAGCACAGGGCCCCCCGTCGGACGGGAACCTCAGAGGGCGCCCAAGCGGGTCCGCCAGGCACGTCGAGGAGCCATGAAGTGCGGCGGTTTTCGACGATCCACGGCGTGTCATGACCCCTCGAGGGCGTGGCCGGTCGAGGGGTCACCACGTGCGCCCGAAGCGCTACTCGCCGGACGCGCGCCGGTGCTCGCGGACGTCGGCCTCGAGGCCCTCGTCGGCGGTCACAGGGACCACCGGACCGGGCGCGTTCGGGGCCGAGAGGTCGATGGTGCGTACGGTGCGAGGGGTGAGCGGGCGCGAAACGTACGTGATCGGCGTGACGGGGATCGGGTCCCACAGGCTCATCGTCGGTACGGGTCCGGAGATCTCGACCGAGAGCTCGTGCTCGGCGAGAAGATCGTCCTCGCTCAGCAGCGAGCTCTCGTTGAGCGCGATCGCAACCGTCTCCTCGTCGTCGCACAGCTCGATGTCGGCGAGCTTCGAGTCGAGTCGTCGGTAGACGAGCGCCATGCTCCACCGGGAGGCGATCAGCCATCCCACGAGGGCGCCGGCGCCGGCCACGACCGTCCACCAGCGGGTCAGCCCGAAACCCGTCGTGACGCCAAGGAGCACCACGGAGAGCAGCAACAGCACAAGGACCCGGCGACGACGACGAGCCGCCTTCAGAGACCGTACGTGCAGCTCTCTCTTCAGCGCCGCTCGCAACAGGGGGGTCGAGACATCAGCTGGGTCGAGCGCCTCCGCGTCGTCGCCGAGATGGATCAGCCTGGCGTCCTCGGTGAAGTTCAGCGTGTGCTCGACGTCGATCGGCGTCTGGTCACGGTGACTCAGGTACCAGGGCACGAGGTAGGCCAACCAGGCGGCGACGAGGCCGCCGAAGATCAGCCCAGTAGTGCCCATGCCGACGAATGTACGGCAAGGGCGGCCAGGTCTCGCCGGGTGCCACGCCGAGGAAGTCGAATCACTCGAGCCACATGCGTCACATGTGTCACAGACGGACTCAGTCGAGCCTCGGCACTCCCGGACCCAGCCGCTGCCACATACCCTCGGGTACCTCTTCCGCATTCAGCGCGAAGCACTCGTGGTCGCGCCAGTCACCGTCGATGTGCAGGAAGCGCGGACGTAGGCCCTCGTGCCGGAAGCCGAGCTTCTCCACGACCCGCAGCGACGCGGTGTTCTCGGGCCGGATGTCGATCTCGACGCGGTGGAGCTGCATCGTTCGGAAGCAGTAGTCGGTCGCCAGGGCAACCGCCGCCGGTGTGATGCCGCGACCGGCCAGGCGCTGGTCGATCCAGTACCCGATGCTCGCCCATCTCGCCGCCCCGTACCGGATCGCCGACACGGTGAGCTGCCCGGCGAGCTCGCCCTTGTCCCCACCGGTGGCGTCGAACCGCATGAGCCACGGCAGCATCTCGCCCCGCCTTGCCTCGTACGCGAACTGGCTGATCATCGACCGCGCCGCGAGCCGATGACCGTTCGGCGGAGTGGTGGCATCCCACGTACGCAGCCACGCCGAGTTGCGACGCCGCATCGCGTCCCAGGCACGTACATCCCGCCGTCGGAACGGGACGAGCGTCACACCGCCGTACGAGATCGTGGTGGGCCAGCGATGTTCCGCTGGGTAGATAGGGCCCGTCATGGCCAGGCTCAGCCGTCCAGCAGCCAGATGTCGACCTCGTCGCCGGCGGCCACGAAGTCAGTGTCCGGCCCTAGGAGCACCAGCGCGTTCGACTGTGTGAGCTCGCTGACGAGGAGCGGCGCGTGGGCGCCCACCAGAGACACGATGAGGCCTGCCGCGTTGTCCGTCGCGAGTCCCCGGCGCAGGTCGAGAACACCCGCCGTGGAGGTCATCCCCATCGCGGCCTTCGCCACGTACGTCTCCGGCAGCACCGGCTCGGCACCCATGAGCTGCAGGATCACCGGCTTCACGAACGCCTCGAACGCGACGAACGCGCTGACCGGCTCCCCTGGCACCATCATGACCGGCACCTCGTCATCGCCGAGGATGCCGAAGCCCTGCCAGCCGCCCGGGTCGAGCGCGACCTCCGCGACGTCGCACGGACCGAGATCGTGGACGGCCGTGGCGACGACGCTGTGTGGTCCGTCCGTCAGACCGCCGCTCACGACGATGAGGTCGGCACGGATCTGCTGGTCAGCGAGCACCTGCCGTACCTCGTCGGCGTTGTCCCGGATGACGCCCACGTGCCACACCTCGGCACCGATGGCCTTGGCGCCTGCGGCCAAGAGGTACGAGTCGACGTCGTACTTCTCACCCTGGCCCAGCGCCCGCCCCGGGGCGACGAGCTCGCTGCCGACGGAGACGAAGACGACGCGCGGGCGGGGGCGGATGAGCACCTTGTCGATCCCGCTCGCGGCAAGGACGGCCACCATGGACGAGTCCAGCACCGTGCCCTTGTCCACGAGCAACGCGCCCTCGGCGATGTCCGAGCCCTCCTCGCACACGTTCTGGCCCCGGAGCGCGGTCGCCTGGATGGTGACGCTCTCCGTACCGCCGTCGGTTATCGCCGTGGCCACGACGGTGTCGGCACCGACGGGCAGCTCCTGTCCGACCCGGATCCTCCTCGCCGTCATCGGCGGCAGCGGATCGTCGCCGATCCAGACCTGACCGTCGACGGGGAGCTTCACGGGGGTACGGGCGGTGGCGCCGCGGACGTCGGAGGCCCGAACGGCGTAGCCGTCGACCGCGGCCGCCTCGAACGCGGGTACGGGCGAGTCGGCATGGATGTTCTCGCTGACCTGGAGCCCGACGGCGTCGACGAGTGCCATGCCGAACGGCATCAACGGTGGAACAAGGCTGAGAACGAACTCGCGATGGGCGGACATGCTGCGCGACGGACCGAGATCGGGCGCGGGCGTCGGTAACGGCGGCCACCCCGTCTCCCGTACTGGCGCAGGCTCATCTGTCCTTCGTCGGAACAACGGCATGCTCCTTACGATAGGTCAATGGCCTCATCCTCACCGGGCGCCGAGCGGGCGAGACCCCAAATCGGCCAGCCGACCAAGGACGCGATCCGCGCGGCGGTTCGTGCCTCGCGGGCCGCCCGGACGCCCAACGACCGGCTCGCTGACGACAGCGCGCGGACGGGATTGGTCCTCGCTGCCCTCGACGGCGTGAGGCCGGGGGTGGTGGCCGCGTACGCGAACGTCGGGGGCGAGCCGGGCACCGGGGAGCTGCTCGAGGCGTTGGCCGCCCGGGGGTTGACTGTGCTGCTGCCGTTGCTCGCGCCGACGGCCGAAGGGCCCCGACGAGCGCCGGACTGGGCTGTGTACGAAGGGCGCGCGAGGCTGCGCAGCGGCTTGTGGGGCATCCCCGAACCGACGTCCGAGCCGCTCGGCGCTGGTGCGATCGAGCAAGCCGAGCTCGTGATCGTGCCGGGCATCGCGGGCACCCTCGGAGGCGACAGGCTCGGGACGGGGGGCGGGTGGTACGACAGGGCGCTGGCCGGTACGACGTCGGAGCGCTGGCTGCTGCTCAACGATGACGAGCTGTACGAGTCGTTGCCGCTCGAGGAGTGGGACCTGCCCGTGTCGGCGATCGTCACCCCGACGCGTGTCGTGCGGTGTCGCTGAGCGAGAGAGGTCCATCCGGAATCCGGCGCCCCGGCTGTGCGTTGAGCAGGCGGTACCATTTCCAGGGTTCGTCCGCGAGGTTGCTCGGCGACGGCCCGTACGCCGACATGGAGGATTCGCAGATGCCCACCTACCAGTACCGCTGTGTCGACTGCGGCAGCGATCTGGAGACCGTGCAGAAGTTCTCCGACGCGTCGCTGACCGAGTGCCCTGAGTGCGACGGGACGCTGCGCAAGGTCTACTCGGCGGTCGGCGTCGTGTTCAAGGGCTCTGGCTTCTACGCCACCGACAACCGCACCAAGGGCAAGGCCGCAGCGAGCGCCACCACGAGCAGCTCACCCGAGAAGTCGTCGGGTTCCGAGAAGTCGTCGAGCGGCGAGAAGCCGACGTCCACGTCCGACTCGAGCTCCTCGTCCAAGCCGTCGAGCTCGTCGACGACCTCCGCCGCCTGAGCAAGGGCTCTCCGTCACATCGGAGGAGAAATGCAGATCCTCACTGAGCCCACCATCGAAGACCGCGCCGAGCAGCCCTAGGCCACGTGGCGCACGAACGTGGCCATCAAGATCAACGACTAGTCGGACACGGTCCACCAGATCCGTACACAGCCCAGTTCATCTCGACGAGATCTGG
>JADGPB010000264.1 GCA_017882655.1 Propionibacteriales bacterium | reverse complement strand
GCGCTGCGGTCGGTGATCGGCGGGACCCGTACGGACGGGTTGCCGGACAGCGAGACCAGGGCCACGTTGTACGCGGTCGGCAGGGAGGCGACGAACGCCTTGGCCTCCTTCTTGGCGGCGTCGAGCCTTGTGGGCTGTACGTCGGTCGCGATCATCGACTGCGACACGTCGATGACCAGCACGATCGTGGCGCGCTCACGCGGCACCTTGTCCATCCCGTTTGGCCTCGCCCAGGCGCCGATCAGCGTGACGAGGCTGAGCAGGGCCAGGCCCACCGTGACGTGGCGGAGCCACTGCGACTGCTTCGGGAGCACCTTCGCCAGTATCGAGGTGTTCGTGAACCGGATGCCCCCGGTCGACTTCCGGTGCAGCAGCACGATGTACGCGGCCACGAGCAGCGGGATGATCGCCAGCAGCCACAGTCGGCCGGGGTCGATGAACCCCGTGACTGGGGACGCGAGCGATGTCACTTGCTGACTCCTTGTGGCGGTTGGTGCAGCTGGCCGGCGACGCGGCGGTAGGCGAGCACGAACCGCGCGATGTCCTGCACCCAGTCTCTGTCGGTACGCAACTGGATGTGCCCGACGCCGGCTCGACGCAACGAGATGCGGATCCGTTCCCGCTGTGCGGCGCTGGCGGCGTCCATCCGGGCGCGGGCGGCCGCGTCCGACGTGTTCACGTACCGCTGGAAGTCGGTCTCGGGGTCCCGGATCAACAGGTCGCCGATGTCGGGGAACTCGATCTCGCGACGGTCCACCACCTCGATGGCGATGACCTGGTTCCGTACGGCAAGGCGCTTCAGGGACCGCTCCCACGCGGGCTCGATGTTGGCGTCGAGCTCGAAGTCCCCCGGCTCCAGGAAGTCGGAGACGACGACCCGTAGGCCGCGGCGCCGTTGCGTACGCGACATCTGCTCGATGCCGTCGCTCAAGGTCATCGTCCCCGGCGCGTGGTCGTGCACGATCGGCTCGGTGAGCATCCGGCGCAGCAGTCCGTACAGGGCGTTACGTCCCGACCGTGCCGGCAACCGGCGCACGCCGTCGGGGCGCATGATCATCCCGCCGAAGCGGTCGCCCATCCGCTGGCTGAGGAAGCCGATCGTGGCGATCGCCGCGATGCCGAGGTCGCGCTTGGTGACGCCCTCGGTGCCCCAGTTCATCGACGGGGTCACGTCGAGCAGCGCCCACACCTCGAGCTCACGGTCGGCGATCGTGTCGCGTACGTGGGGAATCGTCGTACGGGCGGTGACCGCCCAGTCCATCATCCGTACGTCGTCCTGGCCCGGCTGGTACGGGCGGGCGTCGTTGATGTCGGAGCCGGGCCCAGGCAGCAGACCCATGTGGTCGCCGTGAAGGAACCCCTCGAGCTTTCGGACGATCGCCAGCTCCAAGCGGCGCAACGCAGCCTCGGGCGCCAGCTGGTTCAAAGGCAGCGACGGACCCGCCGGCTCGGCGAGCACCGAGGCGGCCGGCTGCCCCGACGGCGGTGCGAAGCCCGGCTGGCTCATGGGTCAGTTGTGGAACGCCGGGGTCTGGCGAGGCGCGCCGACCTGCTGCGGCTGGTTCCACACGGGCGTGGGCGGCGGCACCATCGCGAGGATCCGCTCGACGACCTGTGCCTGGGAGACGTTGTCGGCGACCGCGTCGAAACCGAGGACGATGCGGTGGCTCATCACGTCCTTGGCCACCGACTGGACGTCGGTGGGGAGCACATAGTCACGCCCATGGATGAGGGCCAGTGCCCGTGATGCCGCGACCAGGCCCAGCGTGGCTCGTGGCGAGCAGCCGATGGAGATCACGGGGACCAGGTCGGGCATGCCGAACTCGGCGGGAGTCCTCGTGGCGAGCACGAGCCGCACGACGTACTCAGCAACGAGGTTGTGGACGAAGACGTTCGACGCCTTGTCCTGCAGCTGGCGGACGAGCTCGGGGTTGAGGACCGGCAAGGGCTGCGGCGGGCTGACCGACATGCGGCGCAGGATCTCGAACTCCTCGTTGCCGCGCGGGTACGGCACGTCGACCTTGAGCAGGAACCGGTCGCGCTGGGCCTCGGGCAGCGGGTACACGCCCTCGGACTCGATGGGGTTCTGGGTCGCGATGACGATGAACGGCTTCTTCGCCGGGTACGTCTTGCCGGCGATCGAGACCTGCTGCTCCGCCATCAGCTCGAGCATCGCCGCCTGCACCTTGGCGGGCGAACGGTTGATCTCGTCGGCGAGGACGAAGTTCACGAACACCGGGCCGAGCTCGATGTCGAACTTCTCCTTCGACGCGGAGTAGATGCGGGTGCCGACGATGTCGGACGGTACGAGGTCGGGCGTGAACTGGATACGGGCGAAGTCGCCGCCGACCACCGTCGCGAACGACCGTACGGCCAGGGTCTTCGCGACCCCGGGCACGCCCTCGAGCAGTGTGTGCCCCTTCGCGAGGAGCGAGACCATGAGCTGCTCGACCATGTGCTCCTGGCCGACGATGACGCGCTGGACCTGTGCGATGGCGTCGGTGAGCAGTCTGGCTGCTTGCTCCGTCGTCATCGGACCAGAGGCTGGCGGCTGGTTGGTCACTGTTCTCCCCCAAGGGTCTCGGTCGCGGAGCCGTAAGGCGCCTCGCCCACGATACCGGCTCATGGGGTGCCTACCCTGTCAACCATCCTGTGAACCGGCTCGGGGTGGACGCCGGGATCCGGAGGTCGGGCATGATGGGCATCATTGGTACTGCCTCGCGGGACGTCGGGGCGCCTGATCGAGACGAGGACCATGACGACGCCACCGCAGCCGCCCGGCGGGGATGTGCCGTACGAGCTGTCGTCACCGTTGTTGCCGACCGATCCTCCGAAGATCGGCGACTTCTGGCTGGACTCGCGGCTTCTGGCGGCGCCCAGCGGCGTCACCTACCTCGCCCATGACGAGCTGGGCATCGTGGTCATGCTGGTCCTGTTGTCGTCCGGCGCCGCCGAGGACGCCGCGGCGCGCGATCGGCTCGCCGGCCAGGTCAACGCGATGCATATCGACACAGTCGTCGCGCGCGGCGGTCAGGGACAGCACGAGGGTCGGCTGGCTCACAGGTTCCGTTCGGAGGACGACGATCCGGTCGCGGCGGGCCAGCAGCCGTTGGCGCCATGGGTCGCGCTGGCGTACGACGGTACGAGAGGGGCTTCCTTCGAGGCTCAGCGGTTGCTCGACGAGATCAGCCTCGCTCGGCTGCCGCAACAGGGCCAGCCGTCAGGGCCTGACTACGCGCTGCACTGGATCGACCGGATCCAGCCGGGTCTGTCGAGGCTGTGGCCGCTTCCGTGGCCGGGTCGCCATGACCGTGCTGGGCGGGTCTCGATCCTCGCCTCATGGCTGGTGATGATCCTCATCGCGATGCTCGCGATCCTCATGGCGATCCTGCTGTTCAGCCAGTCGCCGCAGAGCCAGGCACCGCCCCCGTTGCCCACGACCCCGCCGCCGTCGTCGCAGTCCGGATCTCCGCCCCCGTCAGGGTCGCCATCGCCGCAGTCAGCGTCGCCGCCACCGCAGTCAGCGTCGCCGTCACCGTCGTCCGGATCACCGTCGCCCTCGGGTTCCCAGAGTCCGTCCAACTCGGGCAGCCCGAGCCCGTCGAACAGTGGATCTCCGTCGGGATCCGCGTCGCCCAGTGCGGCTGGAGCTCCGACGACCAACTCCCGGTTGTAACCCCGTTCGCCCGGAGCTGGGCGGACGAGTCAGGTCCGACCTGCTACTCGTCGCTGTACGACGCGGTGGCGGGCGATTTGGCCGAGGCTTCGACGGCACTCGGTGCCGTCCTGGGGCGAAGACGCCGTTCTTCGTGTTGGGGTGGTGCGGCCAGGTTTCCCGGGCTCCCCGGGGAACCGGCGGTCAGTCCACTGGTCCGGGCCTCTCGAGTTCGTACATCGCTGGTCAACCGGTCGACGATCATCTGACGATCTGCGGTGATCTTCTGGGGCTTCCCCCGGTGCTCCCGGTCTTTCGCGACCCGCTTGCCGTAGGGGCCGTGCTGCGGTCTACCGAGCCAGAACCACCCGAGCGCGCCCACGATCGGTACCAGGGCAAGGAGGTACCACAAGGGTTTGGGAAGCGTCCGCACGTCCGCACCAGGCGCACGAAGGATCGTGTAGATCGCGACGATCGACACGATGACGCTCAGCGCCACAATGAGAATCCACGGGGTTGGCATTGTTTCCTCACATCCGGGTGAGTGCAGAGTGACACGGACGGCTCCGGCACCTCTTGCACGCTAGAGATCTCTCATCCCTCACGGTGCATCGTCGCCGCGGTAGCGGCGGGAGGCGCGGATAACCCTCGAGACGATGTCGACGGCATGCGTGAGCTCGTCCAGGCCCACGTCCGCTCCGACGGCGTTCGACCAGGAATGCTGCTCGTCCCGCAGCGACGTCACGACCTCTCGTCCGGCGGCGGTCGGCTCGAGGAGCTTCGCCCGACTGTGCCGCGGGTTCGGCACGTACGCCGCCCACCCCTTGGCGACGAGGATGTCCGCGACCCGCTGCACGCTCTGCCGGGCCAGGCCGAGTCCGACCCG
>JADGPB010000263.1 GCA_017882655.1 Propionibacteriales bacterium | reverse complement strand
GAAACCGAGGGCGGGCGCAACAGTGATCACGTCAGCCCTCCGTCAACTCAGAACCTGGCGTCGCCCTTCGAAGGCGCGGCCGAGGGTGATCTCGTCGGCGTACTCGAGGTCGCCGCCCACAGGCAGGCCCGAGGCCAGCCGGGTCACGGAGACGCCCATGGGGATGAGGAGGCGCGACAGGTACGTGGCCGTCGCCTCGCCCTCGAGGTTCGGGTCGGTGGCGAGGATGACCTCGGTGACCGTGCCGTCGGCGAGGCGCTGTACGAGCTCGCGGATGCGCAGGTCGCCGGGGCCGCGGTTGTCGATCGGGCTGATCGACCCGCCGAGCACGTGGTAGCGGCCGCGGAACTCGCGGGTGCGCTCGATGGCGACGACGTCCTTCGACTCCTCGACCACGCAGATGCTGGTCTGGTCGCGACGCGTGTCGCGGCACACCCGGCACAGGTCGTCGGAGGAGATGTTGAAGCAGACCTGGCAGAAGCGGACCTCCGACTTGGCGCGCGTCAACGTCTCGGCGAGGCGGAACACATCCTCATCCGGCTGGTCGAGCAGCCAGAACGCGATCCGCTGGGCGCCCTTCGGCCCGATGCCCGGGAGCGCCGCCAGCTCGTCGATCAGGTCTTGAACCGGTCCTTCGTACACCTGTCCCCTCGCTCAGAAGCCCAGGTCGGGCATCTGCGGCATGAAGGCCTGCTGCACGTCGGCGGCCTTCGTGTTCGCGTCGCGCATCGCGGCGATGATGAGGTCGGCGAGCGTCTCGGTGTCCTCCGGGTCGCACGCCTCGGGCTTGATGATGAGCCCGATCAGCTCGCCAGTGCCCTTGATGGTCGCGGTGACGAGACCGCCACCAGCCGTACCGGTCAGCTCCGTCGTCGCCAGCTTGTCCTGGGCGCTCTGCAGCTGGGACTGCATGGCTGCGGCCTGCGCCATCAGGTCGTTGAGGTTGAAGTTCTCCACTCTCGTCCTTTCACTCGTCGTCGATGACCTCAGCATGCAGCATCTCGCGCAGCAAGCTCTCGGCATCCTTGTCGTCTACATCAGGGTCATCGCGCTCACCCATGTCGCTCGCCGGGTCAGCGGGCGTCGCGGCCTGGGCCCGCGCGCGGGTGAGCAGGTCAGTGTGCGCGGACGAAGCCACCGAATCCGGCTCCGCGCGCCACTCGTCCGGCGCCGTCTCGGACTCCGCCGGCTCGAGCTCTTCGGCGGAGTCGGGCGAGGCAGCCTCAGTCGCAGCCGCTACCGGCGCGGCCGTGGCAGGACCGCCGCGACCCTCGCTCTCCAGCACCGCGGAGATCGTCAGGTCTGCGCCCATGACTTCGACCAACGCGTCGCGCAGCACGTCGTCGCTCCCGCCCCGGAGGAAGCTGTCGCGGGCACCGGGGTTCGCGAACGTCAGCACGAGCGTGCCGTCGGAGACCTCCGTGACCTGCGCGTGCTGCGAGATCGTCATCCACGTGAACCGCCGACGGCGCTTCACCTCTTCGAGCACCTCCGGCCACAACCTGCGTACGTCCGTGGCCGCCGGTCCCTGCTTGGACGTGCCGGCTGCAGCGGAGGCAGCCGGGGCGGCCGACGGCGCGGGCTCCACCGGGGTGACCGGTACGGGTTCCACCGGAGCTGGCTGGGACGACGGAGCCGGTACGGGCGCGGGCGACGGCTCATCCCGTACGACCCGCAGCGCCGGCCGCGATGGGGCCGCATCCGAGGGACGCGTCTCGTCGCGATCCGGCGGCGGAGCCCACTCGTCCTCGGGTGGCGGCTCGTCGAACGTGCGCCGCCCCTTCCGTACAGCCTCGGCTGGAGGCTCTGCCGCCGCAGGCTCTGGAGTCGGTACGGCCACGGGCTTCTCGGCTGGTACAGCGGCAGCCCGACCCTCACGACCCCACGCAGACGCCGGTGAATCGGCAACGGGCCCAGTGCCCGGCATGCCTAGGCGACGCTCGAGACGGTCGAGGCGCGCATGGATGCCGCGACCGTCGACATCGGCGCCGGGAAGCAGCACCCGCGCGCACATCAGCTCGAGGTGGAGCCGGGGCGCCGTGGTGCCGCGCATCGCCACAAGGCCCTCGGCGATGACCTCGGCCGCACGGGTCAGCTCGCCGGCACCGATGCCGGCAGCCTGTACGGCGAGGCGCTCGGCCTGATCGGCCGCGACGTCGATCAGCCCGGACGACGCCGCGTCGGGCACGGACGCGACGATGACAAGGTCGCGCAGGCGCCGGAGCAGGTCCTCGGCGAACCGTCGCGGATCCTGGCCGACCTCGATGACCTTGTCGATCGTCGCGAAGACGCCCGCACCGTCGCCGGCCGCGAACGCGTCGACGATCTCGTCGAGCAGCGCGTCGGGGGTGAAGCCGAGCAGGGCGACCGACTGGTCGTACGTGACCCCCGCCGGCCCCGCACCGCCGAGCAGCTGGTCGAGGACCGAGAGCGAGTCTCGTACAGATCCTGCCCCCGCTCGTACGACCAACGGCAGCACGGACGACTCGATCGCCACGCCCTCCGCGTCGCACAGGCGGCGCAGGTAGTCGCCGAGAACCCTCGGCGGCACCAGCCGGAACGGGTAGTGGTGCGTACGGCTCCGGATCGTGCCGATGACCTTCTCCGGCTCGGTCGTCGCGAAGATGAACTTCACGTGCGGCGGCGGCTCCTCGACGAGCTTGAGCAGCGCGTTGAAGCCCGCCGTCGTGACCATGTGGGCCTCGTCGACGATGTAGATCTTGTAGCGGCTCTGAACCGGCGCGAAGAACGCCCGCTCACGCAGGTCACGGGCGTCGTCGACACCACCGTGGGACGCCGCATCGATCTCGATCACGTCGATGCTGCCAGTGCCACCACGCGCCAGATCGCGGCACGAGCGGCACTCGCCGCACGGCTCCGAGGTCGGACCCTTCTCGCAGTTGAGCGCCCTCGCCAGGATGCGGGCACTCGTCGTCTTGCCGCAGCCACGCGGGCCCGAGAACAGGTACGCGTGGTTGACGCGGTTGTTCTCCAACGCGCGCTTGAGGGGTTCCGTCACGTGCTCCTGGCCGATGACGTCAGCGAACGTGTCCGGACGGTATCGCCGGTAGAGGGCCAACGGCGGTTCCGGCACGTCCGGGATCGGCGCCGGAGTTGCGTTCGCAACGGCCACTTCCGGGCCTGCCACAGCCTTCACTGGTTTCGCCGCGACCTTCGCAGGAGGCGCCACGTCGACAGGCTGCTGCTGCTCGGCCGGCTCGATCAGCGGTTCCACGGGAGTCTCTGGGGGCGCGTCGAAGAGACTCGGGCCATCTTGGTCTGAGAAGTCGAGCTCTTCGTACTCGTCGTCCACGTCGCACACACTATGCGAGGCGTCCGACAGTCGCTGCGCCAAGACGCGGACGCGGGACTTTCGCCGGAAAAGACACGAAGTCGGGAGCCGTCTGCCTCACCACCATCCGCGGTGCGCGAGACGACTCCCGACTTCGTTCGGTCGAGGTCGACCCCGTCGCCGAAGCGACCACCTCTGCCTTCGAGCCCGTCTTGCGGTGACCGCATCCGCCGACCGGAGCTGAACCCCTCCAACTCTGGCGAAGCGGTCGACCGGTGGCTTACCTTCACCGGCCTCCGACGGAAGCATGGGAGCAGAGCCCCATTCCATTCCCCCCTTGAGGAACGGTGTGACCCGCGCCTCGCTATGCACGCTAACGACCATGCCCCCGCGCGACGCTGGCCATGAGATGACTCTCATGGCCTGCACCGCCCACCAGCTCAATCGTCCCCAACGCACGCCTTGCGCCGTGTGACTTCTCTCACGGAGGCTGACTTCTCCTGCCGCTGTCCTCACACTCGCGGGCATGGATGCAATCGTCCACACGGCGCCTTCGACCCTGAGCGACTGCGTCACGCGCTGGCGCAACTTCGGTCACGACCGTCTGTACGTGCGTACCGTGGCCGGTGCCGACCTGGGTTGGTGGGATCTCACGACTGACGAGGGTCATGCCCTCGATCCGCAGTTGGCGCCCGATCTCGCGCAGATCGTGCGCGACTGGCAAGAGGCCAACGGCGTCGGCGCTCCAGCACGTCCCGTCCTGCGCCAGGTGACACCCCTCGAGGCCGACGAGCCGCAGACCACGGGGAAGCCACGCCACGCCGCCGGCTATGCCGCGCTCGTGGAGACGGTTGTCGAGGCTTCCGCCGATCTGCTGTCCAACCGCGCCGGAGAGGCGCTCATGCGCCGCGAGGTCGCCGAGCTGGCTGCCGGTCGCTCGTCAGGGCGGCGCTTCGCCGACTTCGTGCCTGTTGCCTCCAGCTGGGAGGTCGGAGCCGTCGGGGAGCAGCTGGTCGCCGACGAGCTGCGCAGGCTCGCCGCTCAGGACCCGCGCTGGGGCTTCCTCAACTCGATCCCAGTCAACGCCAAGGGCACCGACATCGACCATCTGGTCGTCGGCCCAGGCGGGGTCTTCACGATCAACACCAAGCACCACCGCGACGCTCGGATCTGGGTGGCCGGCGACATGCTCATGGTGAACGGCGAGAAGACCTTCTACATCCGCAACGCCCGCCGGGAGGCGGCGCGTGCGACGACTCGCCTCGCGGAGGCGGCACACCTGC
>JADGPB010000262.1 GCA_017882655.1 Propionibacteriales bacterium | reverse complement strand
AGCGCGTCATCGAGCTCGATGCAGGTCAGATCGTCCGCGACCAGGTCAAGGGCGTCTACGGGGCGCGGTAGGAGTTTTTTCGATGCGACACACATTCTCTGAGGCACTGAGCGGACTGCGCCGGAACGCCAGCATGACCCTGGCCGTCGTGGTCACCATGTGGGTCTCGCTCTCGCTGTTCGGCGCGGGCATGCTGGCAGCCCGTCAGGTCGATCTGCTGAAGGACCGGTGGTACGACAAGATCGAGATCTCGGTCTTCCTGTGCGTCAAGGACGTGAAGGGCGACAACTGCGACACGGCCCAGGACGCTACCGATGCCGAGAAGGCAGCGATCCTGTCCGGGATCCAGCAGAACCCCGAGACGCAGGACGTCTTCTACGAGTCGAAGCAGATGGCGTTCGACGAGTTCAAGCGCGTGTTCGCCGGCTCGTCGATCGAGGACTCGCTGACGGTCGACCAGATGCAGGACTCGTACAGGGTCAAGCTGAAGGATCCCGCCAACTACCAGGGTCTCGTGAGCCAGATGTCGACGACGAAGGGCGTGCAGTTCGTCCAGGACCTCCATGTCTATCTCGACCCGATCTTCACCTGGCTCAACGCGCTGAGGTGGGGGACGATCGGAATGAGCGTCCTGCTCCTGCTGGCGGCCTCGTTACAGATCGGCAACACCATTCGAATGGCCGCTTTCGCGCGAAGACGAGAGCTCGGAATCATGCGCCTGGTGGGCGCGAGCAACATCTACATCATGCTGCCGTTCCTGCTGGAGAGCCTGTTCGCGGCAGTCGTGGGCGCGGCGCTGGCGAGCGGGACTCTGGCGCTCGGCTTGTACACCGTCGTGATCCAGAATGCTCAAGTGTCACTCAAGGGTTTACGTTGGATCGGGTGGTCTGACGCGGGGTTGGCGATGGCGGGTGTCACTGGGGTCGCAATTGTGCTTTCAATAGTCCCGACGTTGATAGCGACCAGGAGGTACCTCCGGGTCTGACTTCCCCAAGCAAGGAGTACCCGGTGCGGAACTCTTCTCGTCTGTTAGGCGTTCGACTCGCCGTTGTGTCGCTCGCTGTCGCAGCGTTTGCGACATGGGCAGCGCCAAGCGCGATCGCCGATGCCAACACTGACGAGATCGCTCGCCAGAACGCTGCCGCTGCGGCGGCCAGGGCGGAGGTCGACACCCTCTCGGCCCAGAAGGCGGCTGCAGTTCAGAGAGCCGCAGCGGCCCAGGCCGTCGTACAGGAGTCGTCCGCGGTACTCGTAGCGGCGAGCGCCAAGCTCGCAGATTCCGAGACGAACCTCGCTGGTGCACAAGCCGTCCTGGCGGTGGCGCAGCAGAACCTGATCACCGCTCAGCGCAAAGACTCCGAGACCGCTGGATCCCTCGCTCAGACCCAGATCCTCCTCAAGGCGTCCAACAACCTCGTGCAGCAGAACCAGGGCGCCCTGGATGCCGCGCAGGTCCTGGTCGGCCAGATGGCGCGTGAGCAGTACCAGCAGAACACCACGCTGATCGGCATCGTCACCGTCGTCACTCCGACGAGCACCGGTTCGATGAACGACAAGCTGCAGTGGGCGACGACGATGTTCGAGACGTCCGCCACAGCGATCACGCGACTCGAGGACACACAGGCCAAGCTCGCCGACGCCAAGAACCAGCGCGCCGTGCTCGAGGCTCGGGCGGACATCGCCCGCAAGGACGCGGCTGCTCAGCTCGGCCAGAGCCAGAAGGCGCAGAAGGCGGCCTCAGATGCGGAGGCGAAGGTCCAGGCGGCCGTCGATGCCAACAACGCGGCGAAGGCCGCTGCAGCGCAGGCGGTAGCGCAAGACCAGGCTGACGCTGCCGCGCAGCAGGCCGAGGTCGACTCCGTGAACGTACGCATCGCCCAGCGTCTGGCTGACGAGCGGGCCGCGCAAGCGGCGGCCGCCGCCGCCGCTGCCAGGGGCAAGTCAGGCGGCACAACGCCCGCCCCGTCATCGAGCAGCGGACTGATCAAGCCGATCCCGGGGGCTTCGATCACCTCCCCGTACGGCATGCGTCTTCACCCGATCCTCCACATCTGGAAGCTCCATGACGGTACGGACTTCGGGGCGGGCTGCGGCACGCCGGTCCACGCCGCCGCCTCAGGCACCGTCACCGAGGAGTACTACAACGGTGGCTACGGGAACCGTCTGTTCATCGACCACGGCAACGTGGGCGGCAGGTTCATGACCACCTCGTACAACCACCTGTCCGGCTACGCCGTGAGGGTCGGTCAGCACGTCACCCAGGGCCAGGTCATCGCGTACGTCGGAACCACCGGCTACAGCACCGGGTGCCACCTGCACTTCATGCTGTGGGTCAACGGCACCATGGTGAACCCGGCGAACTACCTCTGATCCACCGAGTAGCGAGGCATTGATGCCCTACGTCAACAGCAGCATCGCTGGTGACGTCGCGATCGTCACAGGTGCCGCGAGCGGAATCGGGCAGGCCATCGCGATAGCGCTGGCCGAGGCCGGAGCCAAGGTGGGCTGCGCGGACCTCTCGAGCAGCGACTCGGCTGAGACCTTGGCTCGGATCACTGAGGTCGGGGGAGTGGGCGTCGCGATCGACTGGGACGTGACGGTGCCCGAGGACGCGACGCGTGCGGTCGCCGAGGTCGAGGCTGCGTACGGTCCCTTGTCGCTCGCCGTGAACTCCGCGGGCATCGCCAACGCGGGGCCCGCGACAGCGCTGAGCCTCGCGCAGTGGCAGCGGATGTACGACGTGAACGCCACAGGTGTCTTCCTCGCTTGCCAGGCCGAAGGGCGAGCGATGCTCGGCCATGGGCGGGGAGCGATCGTGAACATCGCCTCGATGTCCGGGTCCATCGCGAACCGCGGCCTGACCCAGATCCACTACAACAGCGCCAAGGCGGCGGTCATCCACCTCACCAAGTCACTGGCTGTGGAGTGGATCGCCGGAGGCGTACGCGTGAACTCGATCAGCCCCGGCTACACGTGGACGCCCATGAACAAGCGCCCTGAGGTCGCCGAGCAGACGAAAGAGTTCGCGGCATCGACGCCGATCGGGCGTCTGGCCGAGCCGGTGGAGATCGCCGGGCCGGCTCTGTTCCTGCTCAGCCCTGCCGCGTCCTTCGTCACCGGCGTCGACCTCCTCGTCGACGGTGGTTTCTGCTGCTGGTGAAGCCGGCGAGAATCTCCGGACCCTACGTCGCCGGCGCTTGCTAGGCTTGCGCGGCCGAGAGGAGGTACGGACATGCCACGCGAAAAGGGTCGCACCATGGTCGCCCAGAACCGCAAGGCTCGTCACGACTACCACCTGCACGACACGTTCGAGGCGGGCCTGGTCCTCATGGGGACCGAGGTGAAGTCGTTGCGAGCGGGGCGCGCGTCGTTGAGCGAGGCGTTCGCCACGGTCGACGACGGCGAGGTCTGGCTGCGCAACGCGCACATCCCCGAGTACAGCCATGGCAAGGACAACCACCTGACCCGACGCAACCGCAAGCTCCTGCTCCACAAGAAGGAGATCGCGAAGCTCGTCAAGGAAACGGACGCATCGGGCCGCACGATCATCCCGCTGGCCATCTACTTCTCGGACGGCTACGCGAAGGTGGAGATCGCGGTCGCGACCGGCAAGCGTGACTGGGACAAGCGCCAGACGCTCGCCGAGCGGGAGGCCAACCGCGAGGCGGAACGCGCGATGTCGACGCACGTACGCGGTCGCCGCAGGGCGTGAGATCCGGGGCGGTGCCGGGGATGCCCCCATTGTCCGGTTCGTGCGGGGCGACAAGGATGGACGCGTGATCGTGTTCCGGGAGCACCCGAGTCTGGTGCTCGCCGTCACGCCCGCGGACCGTCAGGCGGCCGTCGAGCGGCTACGGGCTGCGTACGACGAGGGGGCGCTCACGGCGGGTGACTACGACCGCAGAGCGGGGATGGCGGCGATGGCCCAGTCCCGACGCGATCTCAACACCGCCTTCCTTGGCCTCGTCGACGTGACTCCCGACGACGTACGACTCAGCATGGCCCCGGTCGCAGGGCGGGGGCTCGCCGTGGCTGCCCATCTGTCGGGTTGGGTGCTGTTCCTCATCGGACCGCTCGTCTGTTACGCAGTGGCCCCGGCGGGCTCGTACGCGCGACGTGAGGCGGCGAAGGCCGTGAACCTGTCTGTACTGACCCTGTTCGGCCTGGCCATCGCCCTGGTCGTCATGATGTTCAAAGAGCAGGTGGGGACCCCGTTGGCGCTCCTCATCGGCGGTTGCTGGTGGCTCACGTCGCTCGTCGCAGCCATGCAGGCGGCCAAGGGGAACGACTGGGACCACCCGCTGAAGCGCTGGCTGCCGTTCGAGATCGTCCGCGGGTAGGTCCCAGAAACCCGGCAGGGTCAAGGACGCCCGTCGGGTACAGTGGAGGATGTACAACTCAACAGGGGGTGACTGGTTTCGACTCGGGACGATAGTCCCAGGAGAAGCGGGCCGAGGATCCAGGGTTAACTCGTTAACGATCCCTGGAAACCAATAAGTGCCGACAACACGCGCACTGACTTCGCTCTCGCTGCCTGAGCAGTGACCGAAGGGTCAGCCCGGATGCGCCTTCCGTCCGGATACTGGCCTCATT
>JADGPB010000261.1 GCA_017882655.1 Propionibacteriales bacterium | reverse complement strand
ACTGGTCAGTCGGACCGCTTCGACCTCGTCGTCGTAGTCGACGCGGACGAGGCGACGCAGCTCGCCCGGATCCGTACCCGCGACGGCCTCGACGAGTCAGCCGGCCATGCCAGGATCGCCGCGCAGACCACCCGAGAGCATCGGCTCGGCGCCGCAGACGTCGTGATCGAGAACTCCGGAACTCCAGCCGATCTCGAGCGTCAGGTCTCCCGGCTCTGGCAACGCCTCACGTCCTCTGCACGAGATTTCCCAGCGGGCGACGAAAAACCTTCCTGAGAGGCGATCCGCGCCTTCCGCGCGACCCTCGGATACGCCAGTCTGTGCATGGGCCATGTAGACCGGCCAGGGACGATCAGAAAGGGATCTCGTGGAATGCCCGCGCTGCACCACCTCTTTGCCTGAGGTGGCGCATTTCTGCCACGTCTGTGGCTCCGATCTCGTCAGCGAGGACGGCGGCCGAAAGGCCTCGTTCGCCCTCAAGCCGGACGAGCCAGTGGCGTCTTTCGCCCTCGTCTCGACGATCATGCCCCGTGGGGTCTCCGGGCGACCGAACACGTACCGGCTCGCACTGGAGGTCACGCTGGCCCTGGTGGCACTGACCGCCATCGTCGGGGCTGTACCGATCGCCCTGATGATCGCCGCGTTCGCGGTGCCCGTCGTCTACATCGTCTACCTCTACGACGTGAACCTCTGGGAGGACGAACCCATCACGGTCACGGGCGCCGCCTTCCTGCTCACGCTCGTGCTGTCGATCGGCTGGACGTTGGCGTGGGTCGCCATGAGCGGCCACAGCCCCGTGATCCAGGTGACTCCGGGAGTCGGTGGCCCGACCATCCTGGGCTTCCTCATCGCCGGCGTGCTCGCGCCGGTCGTGGGTGAGCTGATCCGCGAGGCCGGGCCCATCTTCCTGGCGAGCCGGCCGAAGTTCGACGACCTCATGGACGGTCTGACGTTCGGCGTCATCTCCGGCGTGGCGTACGCGACAGGCGACACGCTGGTCAAGCACTGGGCCCTGATCACCGGAGGGTTCTCCTCCGGAAACGACGGGGGCACGTGGCTGGCCCTCCTAGTCCTCGAGGGCTTCATCAAGCCGCTCGTGCTCGGCACCGCGACCGGCATCGCCTGCGCGGAGTTCTCGGGTCTCGGCGAGGGCTACGACGGATTCACGAACAGGTACTTCCGCGGGTTCGGCGAGGCCGTGCTGGCGTCGGTGCTGTACTTCGGCGGCACGTACCTGCTCAGCTTCGTCCCGAACCCGGCCGTCGGCACCGTGCTCAGCATCCTGTACGGGCTGGTGCTGCTCGGCGTACTCCTCGTCCGTGTCCGCACGGTCCTTCACAAGGGCCTCCTCGAGGCCGCTCTGGAGTCTCAGGCACGCAACGCGGGCGTCGGACCCGACGGCGTGCTGGCGTTCTGCAGCCGGTGCGAGATGCCGCTGCTGCCCGCAGCCGCCTTCTGCGGCAACTGCGGTACGTCCGTCCTCGCGTCATCGCACCTCCACAGCTCCGACCCGGTACTCGTGCCGGTGGCCGCGGCAGGAACTGACGAGTCGGTGGCTGAGGCGTCCGTGGCCGAGCCGTCTGTCGCAGAGGCGCCAGTGGCCGAGCCGTTCGTCGCGGAGGCGTCAGTGGCCGAGCCGTCTGCCGCCGAAGCGTCAGTGGCCGAAGCGTCCGAAGCCGAAGCGTCCGTGACCGAAGCGTCCGAAGCCGAAGCCTCCCCGCCGCCGAAACCTCCACGGCGTCGACCACGACCGACCACGTCTCCGCCGGCCGTCGTCGAAGCGCTCCCGCCTGAGCCGGCCGCGGTTGAAGTGCCCTCGGCTGAGCCGGCCGCCGCCGAAGCGTCCCCGCCGCCGAAACCCCCACGGCGCCGACGACGACCGACCACGTCTCCGCCGGCCGCACCGGATGACTCGGCCCCCAGCGTCGACGCCACGAACGAGGAGGGTCAGGCATGAGCCAGGGTCCATGGGGTCCTCAGAACCCTCAGGGCGGCTACCCGCCCCAGCAGCCCTACCAGGGAGCACCCGTCCAGCCGCCTCAGCAGGGGATCGGACAGCCACCGCAGGGCTTCGGCCAGCCGCCGCAGGGCTACGGGCAGCCGCAGGCGTACGGGCAGCAGCCGTACGGTGCGCCGCAGGGATACGCAGGCCCGTACCCACAGGGCCCTCAGCCCGGTGGCTATCGCCCCGGGCCGTACGGCCAGGGCATGCCCGGCGCTCCCGCGCCTCGCGGCGGTAGCTCGACGAAGATCATCGTCATCGTGGTGGCGGCCCTCGTCGTGCTCGGTCTCATCGGCGGCGCTGTCGCGCTGACGGGCAACAAGGGCGGTACGGCCGGGCCGTCCGTCGTGCAGACGACGCCCGCGCGTTCGACGACCTCCGCACCGACCACGGCTACGAAGGCCCCGACCACTGCGACAACCGCACCGACGACCTCGACCGGCGGCGCGATCGCGTTGCCGAACGGGCTCTCGGTGACACCGGCGTCCGGATGGACCGTGAGCGATCAGAGCGCGGACACGGTCGTCCTGACCAACGGGAGCGCGTACTACTACGCGATCGCGGTGTCCGGCGTCAGCGGAAGCACGACAGGGACGGCGATCGTCGACGCGTACCTGACGAACTTGTCGAAGAAGCTCACCAACATCACGAAGTCCAGCACGGATGCCATCGACGTCGCCCCGTCGATCTCGGTGGCTGAGGGCGGCTTGAAAGGGACCTTCGCCTCGTCCAGCGGCACCGAGCAGCTTGGCGTCGCCACGATCGGGTCGGTGCGTCAGTCCGACGGCGTCACGTTCCTGGGCGTGCTGATCTACGACGCGTCTCAGAGCTCGGCCGACCTCAAGCAGCCGTACACCGACATGACGACGTCGCTGCTGAAGACACAAGTGAAGTGACGCCTGTGCTGGGGGGCGGCGTCGCCGCCCCCCAGCACCGTGCGAAAACTGTCGGTGCCACCACGTAACCTCACCTCTATGCGTCCAGCAGATCAGGTTCAGCGACGGGTGGCACCGTTCCGCGTCCACGCCGACTTCGAGCCCGGCGGCGACCAGCCTGCGGCTATCGAGGAGCTCGAACGGCGCATCAAGGCCGGCGAGAACAACGTGGTGCTTCTGGGCGCCACGGGAACGGGCAAGACGGCCACCATCGCGTGGTTGGCGGAACGTCTGCAGCGGCCGATGCTCGTGATGCAGCCGAACAAGACACTGGCTGCTCAGTTCGCCAACGAGCTTCGGGGGTTCTTCCCCGACAACGCGGTGGAGTACTTCGTCTCGTACTACGACTACTACCAGCCCGAGGCGTACATCCCGCAGACGGACACCTACATCGAGAAGGACTCCTCGCTCAACGAAGAGGTCGAGCGGTTGCGTCACAAGGCGACGTACTCACTGCTCACTCGGCGCGACGTCATCGTCGTCGCGAGCGTGTCGGCCATCTACGGACTCGGCACTCCGCAGGAGTACGTCGAGACCGCCGTGAGGCTGCGTGTCGGCGAGGAGCACGGTCGCGACGCACTGCTCCGTCAGCTGGTCGACATCCAGTACGTACGCAACGACGTGGCCGGCACCCGCGGCACGTTCCGGGTGCGGGGTGACACCGTCGAGGTGTTTCCGATGTACGAGGAGCTGGCGTGGCGGATCGAGTTCTTCGGCGACGAGGTCGAAGCACTGTCCACGCTTCACCCGGTGACCGGTGAGGTCGAGTCCAACGACCAGGAGCTCCTCGTCTTCCCGGCGACCCACTACTCGGCCGGGGCGCAGCGCATGGAGCGCGCGATCACGACGATCGAGGCGGAGCTGGCTGAGCGACTGGCCGAGCTCGAGGCGGACCAGAGGTTGCTGGAGGCGCAGCGGCTGCGGATGCGGACGACGTACGACATCGAGATGATGCGCCAGATCGGCAGCTGCTCGGGCATCGAGAACTACTCCCGCCATATCGACGGCAGGACTGCGGGGAGTGCGCCGAACTGTCTGCTCGACTACTTCCCCGAGGACTTCCTCCTGGTCATCGACGAGTCCCACGTCACGGTGCCGCAGATCGGCGGGATGTACGAGGGGGACATGTCGCGCAAGCGGATGCTCGTCGAGCACGGCTTCCGGCTGCCGAGCGCGATGGACAACAGGCCGCTGCGCTGGGAGGAGTTCGTCGACCGCATCGGGCAGACCGTGTACCTGTCGGCGACGCCAGGGCCGTACGAGATGGCCAAGTCCGAAGGCTACGTGGAGCAGCTGATCCGTCCGACGGGCCTTGTCGACCCGGAGATCGTGCTCAAGCCGACCAAGGGGCAGATCGACGATCTCATGGGTGAGATCCGAGTGCGCGCCGAACGTAACGAGCGGGTCCTGGTCACGACGCTCACCAAGAAGATGGCGGAGGACCTCACCGACTACCTGCTGGGGAACGGGGTCCGCACCAGATACCTGCACTCCGAGGTCGACACCCTGCGGCGCATCGAGCTGCTTCGGGAGCTGAGGCTGGGGGAGTACGACGTGCTGGTAGGCATCAACCTCCTCCGTGAGGGCCTCGACCTTCCTGAGGTGTCGCTGGTCGCGATCCTCGATGCCGACAAGGAAGGCTTCCTGCGCAGCGGACGCAGC
>JADGPB010000260.1 GCA_017882655.1 Propionibacteriales bacterium | reverse complement strand
GCGCCGATCTCCAGCTCCCCGGTGGCGACCACCCGATAGCTGCGGAACACGATCGGTACAGCCCGGGCGCTGTCCCAGTTCAGCGAGTCGACTGCTTGCAGGTGCACGTGAGGCTGAGTGCTGTTGCCGGTGTTGCCACACGCGCCCACAGGGTCACCGGCCTCGATCTGCTGCCCTTCCGACACGCACAGTGAGCCGTGCTGGAGGTGGGCGACCAGGACGTACGGTCCGCCAGGCGCCACCTCGATGACGACGTGGTTGCCGGCCACGGCAGCGATTCCGGCTCGGACACGGCTCGCCTGTCCGAGCGCGAAGAAGAGGTAGGCCACCGGCGAGCGGAAGGCATCATGGTCTGGTTCATCGTCATGAGTGGCGACGACCGTTCCCGCGATCGGCGCTGTGACCGGCCGACCGAAGCCGACGAAGGAAGAAACCGGTTCGGTGGCGAGAAGCGTCCGCCACGACGGCTTGGCGCTCTGATGGCGTTCGTCAACGGGGACCAGGTCGATCGCGTACGACGTGCCGAAACGCGTGGTGCCGTGACTGGGGACCCGACGCGCCGGGCTGTTCCGGGCCTGCCACAGGCCAGCGCCCGGGAGATCGAGCTCCAGCGGCGTCACGGAGACACCGCTGGCACGCACGTCCCTGAACCCGCGAGGATCACCAGATCGCCACGCGCTCCTCAGGCGTGAGCCACAGGGCGTCGGACTCCGTCACCCCGAACGCGGTGTAGAAGTCGTCGATGTTGCGGACGATCTGGTTGCAGCGGAACTCGGCGGGGGCGTGCGGGTCGGTGGCGAGCCGCTGCAGCGCGAGCGCGTCGCGTGACTTGCTCTGCCAGACCGTGGCCCAGCTGAGGAACAGCCGCTGCAGGCCGGTGAGGCCATCGATCGGAGCGGCCGCCTCGCCACCGGCGACCCGCCAGGCATTGATCGCGATGCCGAGACCACCGAGGTCGCCGATGTTCTCGCCGATCGTGAGCTCCCCGTTGACGAAATGCCCTGGGGTCTGCAGGGGTGAGAGCGCGTTGTACTGGCCGATCAGCGCGCTCGTACGCTCCTCGAACGCGGTCCGGTCGTCGTCGGTCCACCAGTTCCGCAGCTTGCCCTCGCCGTCGCAGGTCGAGCCCTGGTCGTCGAAGCCGTGACCGATCTCGTGGCCGATGACCCCGCCGATGCCGCCGTAGTTGACCGCGTCATCCGCGTCGAAGGAGAAGAACGGCGGCTGCAGGATCGCGGCCGGGAAGACGATCTCGTTGCGCAGCGGGTGGTAGTAGGCGTTGACGGTCTGCGGGTACATCTGCCACTCGTCCAGGTTCATCGGGCCGCCGAGCTTGCTCAGCGCGTGGTCCAGCTCGAACGCCGACGCTCGCTGCACGTTGCCGACGAGGTCGCCGGGCACGACCGTGAGCTTCGAGTAGTCGCGCCACGTCGCGGGGTAGCCGATCTTCGGCCGGAACGCCGCGAGCTTCGTCAGCGCCTCCGCCTTCGTCTCCGGCGTCATCCACGCGAGGTCGGTGATGGACTGCCGGTACGCCTCGATGAGGTTCGCCACCAGCTCGTCCATGCGCTCCTTGGCGGCGGGCGTGAAGTGGTGCTCCACGTAGATCTTGCCGATCGCCTCGCCCAACGCTCTCTCGGACAGCGCCACGCCGCGCTTCCAGCGCTCGCGCAGCTGCGGCGTGCCCTGCAGGGTGCGCTCGTAGAAGCCGAACCGCTCGTCGACGAATCGGCTCGAGAGGTACGGAGAGGTGCCGGAGATCGTGTGGAACCGCGCCCACGAACGCCATTGGCCGAGCCGGTCATCGCTCAACAGCGGCGCGACCTCGACGAAGAACGACGGCTGGCAGTCGACGACCAGGCCGAGTCCGTCGATGGACGCCCCGTCGAGGACGAGGTCCCAGCCGAAGTCCGGCGCCTCCTCGTGGAGCTCGGCGACGCTGCGCGGGTTGTACATCTGGCGCAGGTCGCGGGTCCGGACGACATCCCAGTGGCACGCCGCGATCGCCTTCTCCAGCGCGACGACGTCGGCGGCCTGCTGCTCGGCGTCCTCGAGACCGGCGAGCTCGAGCGTACGAGCGACGTGGTGGGAGTACTCCTCGAGGATCTCCGCGTGCTGCTCCTCGCGGTAGTACGACTCGTCCGGCAGGCCGATGCCGTCCTGCGCGACGAAGAACGCGTACCGCGTCGGATCGCCAGGGTCGGACTCCACATCACAGCCCCACAGCGAAGTGATGCCGTAGCGAAGGGACCAGCCGAAGTACGACTGAAGCGCGCTCACCGAGTCGATCTGGTCGACACGTTCCAGCAGATCGGCCAGCGGAGCGGTGTCGAGCTCCTCGACGTGCGCGGCGTCCATGAAGTCGCCGTACAGCGCCGAGATCTTCACCTGCTCCTCGGTGAGCGTGGTGGGATCGGCAGCGGCGAGCTCGTCGCAGATGGCATGGACGGCGGCCTCGGAGTCGTCCCGCAGCCGTACGAACGCGCCGGTCATCGGCTTGTCCTCGGGGATCGGCTCCGTCTCCAGCCAGCGGCCGTTGACGTGGCGGAACAGGTCGTCGGCGAGACGGACGCGGCTGTCGAACTGGGACGGGTCGAGTGCTTGGGTCACCGCGCCATGCTAGCGAGACCTACGAGCGAAGTCGGAATGAGAAGCGGCGTTGCTGGGCCTGCGACGACCTAGTGACCCCAGGTGATGCTCAGGCCCGGCTTGGTCGCGTCGGCACGGGCGGTCCAGGACTGGTTGGGCTCCCCGTTGGTCGTGGTCTGCGAGTCGATGTTCGCGGAGATCCTGTAGTGCACCTGGATGAGTGCGCTGGCGACCGCGGCGTCGCTGGAGTCGACGACCCACTGGGCGCCGCTCACTGGATCCGCCACGATCAACTCGCGCTTGATCGTCGACGCGATGACGGGTCGGCTGCTGGGCTCGGTCATCGGGCAGTTCGGCGGGCTGAGCTGCTGGAAGTCCATGCACGCGGCGAGCGACGCCTGCGTCGCCCGGATCAGCGCGTCCTTGCCCTCGCTGGTCACATCCACGGGCAGCTCGGAGATGGCCTTCGTGTAGCTGAGGTCGTTGACGGTGATCTTCGTGGTCGACTGGTACGCGAGGTACGGAAGCCCTGTCTCCATCGTGTACGTGCCGGGAACCAGCTCGAGCTCGACGACGGGGCCGATCGTCTGCCCGTTGATGACGAGGGGCACGCTGTCGCTGCGCTTGGCCGAAAGCCGTACGGTCGTCGTGCTGGAGGCCAGCTGCCAGTTGCCGTCGTCCTTCTTCACGACCTTGTAGTCGGACACGACCGCTTGGGTGCCGAGCTGGTACGCGGCATGGATGGTGCTGGCGGTCGCATCCGCAGGCGGCACGTTGATGTTCGTGATGGGCGCCGCTGCGACGGATGCCTTGAGCGCCGCCGGGACCAGGAGCGCCTGGCTGCCGCCCCCGACCGGTCCGTACGAGATCGCCTTCTCCATGTCACCCGCCGCCAGGGCCTCGAGATAGCCCTTCACAGCGAGGTCGCCGCGGACGACCTTCGGAGCGGACGCCTGCGCCGAGGTGGGAACGATGATCTGGGAGGACACCGCCACCGGCCGGTTCTGGTCCCACACGTAGTAGCTGATCAGGCCAGCGATGATCACAGCGACCACGCCGAGCACCCAGATCGCGGGTCTCATCCGACGGGCGGTCCGTGCCTTCTTCTCCTCGGGAGCGGTGAAGCGACCGGCGGCGGGCTGGTCGAACGGGAGGCCGCGGATCGGCTTCGGAACGATGATCGAGGTGACCTCGGACTGCGGCATCTCAGCGGCCGGCAGCGCTCCTCGCTCCTCAGGAGGGGAGAACGCCGTGGGGACCTGGGGCGCCTCGCCCGGCGTCCAGCCCGGGTTGGCTACGTGCCATGGGGCAGGAGCGGTGGGCAGAGCTCCCGTCGGCGGGGCGGCCAGGTGGGTCGCGCCCCACGCGTCGTCTCCGGCCTCCGAGCCGTACCTGACGGACTCCGCTGCCACAGGTTCTGGTGCGTCCGGGACGTACGCGAACGGCGATGGTGCCGGCGACAAGTCACCAGTCGGCGGCGGGGTGAGCCTTGTCGAGCCCCAAACATCGTCGGCCGCGAAGGGGACCGAAGGTTCCTCGAGCCCGGAACCGGGATGTACGGGCGTGACGGGTGACGAAGGCTCGCTCACAGCACCGTCCACGTCTCCGCGCCCCGCAGGAGTGCCTGCAAGGAGGCATCCGCGTCGTCGGGACGGCCGGCGGTCTCGAGCTGCTGCCGGGCCAGGTCGTCGTACGCGGGGCGGTCCACATCACGGAAGATACCGATCGGAGCCCGCCGCAGCACGCCTGGGTCGGTGAGTCGCGACAACGCGAAAGCGAGGCCCGGGTCCTGACGGTGCGCATCGTGGACGAGCACCGAGTCGAGACCGACCTCGTCGACATCGGCGACGAACAGCTCACCCGTGGATCCGTCCCGTAGAACGCCCTTCCTTCCGCCGGCGAACGTGATCGGTGCGCCGTGGACGAGGCGGATGAGGGCTTCGTCAGCATCCTTGCCCTTGATGGCGTCGTACGCGCCGTCGTTGAAGATCGGGCAGTTCTGGTAGATCTCG
>JADGPB010000259.1 GCA_017882655.1 Propionibacteriales bacterium | reverse complement strand
TGCGCGACGGCATGCCCGCAGGCGCACTCCTGGGAAGCCGCCAGGACGACCGCCTCAACGTGCACCTCGACTACGTCCTGCCGGCGTTCCGGGACAGCAAGCTGGGGAGGTGGCTGTACGAGCAGGGCGGCTCGCGTCCGCTGCGCTCGGCCGGCCTCCACGAGATCGCGGCGCGTGCCGCCACCGACACCCACCGCAGGTTCCTCGAGTCCATGGGTTTCGTCGCCGACGGCGACCGGTACGTGCGGAAGCTCTAGCCCGAACTCGGCATGTCCGCCGCAGCCGGGGACGTCTCCTGATCGTGGTACGCGGGCCGCTTCGCGGCGAGCGCCGTGGCAGCGGCGAGAGCACCGATGGTGACCAACGCTCCGAGGACCAAGGCGGCGGGCTCACCAGCCCCGAGCAAACCGTTGCTGGCACCGATCGTGGCGGCGGCCATGGGCACGCCGAGCTGGGCCGAGGTCGAGATCGCCCACAGCGGGTGCTGACGGGAGAGGGCAAGAGCGAGATGTACGAGCACGGCCCCGACACCCAGCGCGAGTCCGAGCAGGACGAGGCGCGGGTCCCGTACGAGTGACGCGATCGACAGGGACGCGCCGAGCCAGACGAAGTACAGGGGTGCCAGGAACCCTTCGGCGACTCCGAACAGCTGCCTGGCGAGTCGATGCGGCTCCCCCGCGTACGAGACGGCGAGGCCGACCGCGAACCCGGCGAGCAGCACTGACACGTGCATCAGCGCGGCGACGGCGCCGAGGCCGAACAGGACGACGAGACTGATCCGCAGCTCGAGGGCGAGGTGATGGCCCTTGCTGGTGTCGCGCAGCCTGTCCCAGTGGTCGCGCTCGTCGGCCCACCGGAGTCCGACGGCGATCCCGACGGACAGCACAGCGATCAGAACCGCGCCGAGCGCGGCCCGTGGCGCGTTGGCTGGATCGATGACGAGCGGCAACGCCACGATGCACGCGGTGTCGGCGACCGCGACCTGGGCGAGCATGGGCAGCAGCTGAGACCCGCCGAGCCCGAGCTGGTCGACGGCGGGGAGGACCAGGGCGGCCGATGAGGACGCCATGAGGACCGCGTACAGCGCCCCGTGTCCCGTGTGGAAGACCGCCGCGACGCCGAAGCCCACGCCGGCCGAGAGGACACCGACCGCGACCGCCCTCAGGACCCCCGTCAACAACGCCGGCCGAAGGCGCGCGTCCCGTACCGGCACGTGCGTACCCGCGACGAACATGGTCACCGCGAAGCCGACCTGGCCGAGGAACGTGAACGTCGGCTCCGAGGCGTCCACGAGCCGTAGGCCGGAACCGCCGATGAGGATGCCCGCCAGCAGCTGCCCGATGACGACCGGTATCCGCCACCGAGCGACTCCGGCGAGCAGCGGACCGGCGAGCGCCGCGAGGCCGACGAGGGCGAGGAGTGGAAGGCTCACCGGCTCACTCGTCCCACGCCACGATCCGGCAGGGGATCTCGGTGTTCTCGTCGACGTGATAGCTCGCACAGATCCGGTGGTACCCGTCAGCGATCTGCGCTGGGATCCCCTTCACCATGTCGCCTTGGACGACCAGTACCGGCGACAGCGCCTGACCCTTGTGGACCTTGCTGAGGTCGTTGGCGACGTGGGCGTTGTCGTCGGCCAGCATCGGGAGCCGGGCCGCGCGCAACAGGTCCTTGGCCTTCTTCGTCACGACTGGCGCCGACTGCAGCGCAGCCACCATGGACTCGACACGTTCCGGCGAGGCGACCAGTGCCAGGTAGTCCGCGGCGGCGGGATAGTCATGCGCGTCCGGCTCGTGCTTCCAGCTCACCTTCGTCATGAGAGCATCTTGCTCCCTTCAGGATCTTGTATCCGCTCAGGCGCCGACGTCGTGGAGGTGGTGCTCGACATCGTGCAGGAAGTACACAGCCAGGGTGGCGACGGTGAACTGCGAGCCGTTGCTGCGGATGCCACGGCGCTCCCACGCATCGCCGGACACGGTGTCGAGGCTCGCTGCTGCCTGCTCTGCGGCTGTGGCGTACTCGTCGGCCACCTTTCCCGGATCCTGCGCCCAGTACCGGTCAGCGATCGCGGTCGCGTCCTGGTCCCAGTTCGCAAAGCTCGAGCCGTCGACGGCGAGCATCAGCTCGACGCGCCGACCCATGACGCGGCAGACGTCGCGGACATGACAGGCGTATTCGAGAGGCGACCACACGAGCGGTGCCGGACGGGTTGTCGCCGATGCGTCGGCGAGCACGGCGCGCCAGCGCGGTACGGTCTCGCGCAGTCGAGCCGACGCGAGCGCGTGGTCGAAAGGGGTGAAACCGCATTCGTTACAGCCCTGGGTGATGACGTACGTCCAGTCCCGGTCCTCGGGAGGCGGTGCGAAAGGCTCAGACATGTGCGGCAGCGTATGGCAGAGTGGCTCGTACCGGCTGCCCCCTTTTGGCCGGCTGACCCCAGTGAGAGTCTCCCCATCTCAACGGTGCCAAGGATCGTCGACTGACAGCATCTGCACCGAGACCTAGAGACAACTGCCCCCCTGGCCTCGTACAGTTCGCCGCAAGATCGTGCGGCGACTGGAGATAGGGGAGTCCTCACGGCGCGAAGCGGTGGGAACCGCTTCAGGAGAGGAAGCATGTCCGACCTGCTGACCGTCCGCGGTGTGACGAAGGCCCATGCTGGAATGCCGGTTCTTCGTGGCATCGACCTCGACATCCGCCCCGGCGAGGTCCTCGGTCTCATCGGCGCGAACGGAGCCGGCAAGTCGACCCTCATGAGCATCATCTCGGGCGCCTACCGCGCCGACTCGGGATCCATGCTGATCGAGGACGAGTCGTACCACCCGATCGACAAGGCCGAGGCGCGGGGTCTGGGCATCGGCATCATCGAGCAGAACTTCCAGATCGACGGGTCCCTCACGGTGGCCCAGGCGATCTACCGCAACACCTACCAGGCCGACCGCCCGCACGAGTCCCTCCGCCGCCAGGCGCAGTGGCTGCTCAACGAGGCCGGCGTCCACATCTCCCCCGATGCCCGCATCGGTCACCTGCTCCGCCCCGAGATGGGTCTGGTCGAGGCCGTACGGCTCCTGGCCGACGACGCCCAGATCGTGCTCGTCGACGAGGTTGCTGCGACGTTCAACGTACGAGAGATCGCTGATCTTCACTTCATCACCAGCCGCCTGACTCGTCAGGGCCGCAGCGTCGTCTACATCTCGCACCGCCTGCACGAGGTCAAGGACATCACCAACCGCATCGCGATCCTGCGCGAAGGCGTCATCGTCGACATCCAGAAGTCGGCGCAGACGACCACCGAGCGGATGGCCGAAGTGATGTTCGGCCGGATCGTGTCCCGTGACAAGCGCCTCACGACCCACAGCCCCGAGATCGTCCTGCGCGCCAAGAACCTGCGCAGCGAGACGCTCAAGGGAGTCGACTTCGAGCTCCACCGCGGCGAGGTGCTCGCGTTCGTGGGCCCGCGTCATTCAGGCATCCCCGACATCGTCGGCGCCATCACCGGCGACCGGCCCGGCACGTTCGACGACCTCGAGATCTTCGGCCAGCAGCGCCGGATCACCCGTCCCGAGGACGCGGCCGCGCTGCGCATCACGTACTTCTCCGAGGACGACATCGACCTCGGCGTCTCTCAGGACGAGAGCATCGCCCGCAGCCTCATGTCAGGCGGCTGGGGCGCAGACGTCGACTTCGACGACGAGGTGGCCGCCCTGCGCGACATCATCGGCGTCCTCGGCAAGTTCCAGGTCAAGGCCAAGAGCATCCTCGGCAAGGTCGACGCGCTCTCCGGCGGCGACCAGCAGAAGATCGCGCTCGCCCGCTTCATGAGCGAGGACTGCGACATCATGATTCTCAACGAGCCGACCCGCGGGCTCGACATGAGCTCACGGCACGACGTGCACAAGATGCTGTCCGAGCTCACCCAGAGCGGCAAGTCAGCGATCCTGCTCTCGACCGACTACGAGGACGCGCTCGACTGGTCCGACCGTGTCTGCGTCGTGCGTGACGGACTCGTCTGGCGCAACACCCTCAGCAAGGACACCACCGCCGATCAGCTCACCCTGTGGGCGCGCGAGGCGGAGAAGCGTCCCCGGCGCGTCTGGGAGGACGACGAGAGCAGCGCTCTCGCCGAGGAGCTTGCCGCCGATCAGGAGGCCGAGGAGTCCGAGCACCGCCGCCAGGAGGAAGAGCTGGACCTCCAGATCGTGACCCAGGCCTCCCGCGCGTTCATCTGATCGGGTCAGTGCGTGCTGAGGGCACGCTCCAGGGCTGCACGTGCTTGGCCGCCGAATGCCACGAGGCGTACGTCCTCGACTGCGGTCTTCGCGGCTTTCACTGCTTCCACGGCGGCATCCGCGGCGTCCTGCAACGGCCACCCGTACGCGCCGGCGCTCAGCAGCGGGAACGCCACACTGTGCGCGCCCAGCTCGTCCGCCACGTGCAGGCAGGACGTGTACGCATGCAGCAGCGTCGCCCGTCGGTCCTCACGCGTCGAGTAGACCGGCCCGACCGTGTGGATCACCCACGTAGCCGGCAACCGGCCCGCTGTCGTCGCGACCGCCTGGCCGGGGGGCAGACCGGCGGGAAGCGTCGTGTCGCGGAGCTGGCGACAGGCC
>JADGPB010000009.1 GCA_017882655.1 Propionibacteriales bacterium | reverse complement strand
GCGCGGAATCACGGGCCCGTTCATCGGCAGGGCGTCAACGCCGTTGGGGATCGTCCGTACGTCGAGCTCCGGCGCCCACGCCAGCACCCTCTTCGCCGTTTTCGGCGACGGGGTGGTGACGACGGTCGCGGCCGTGAGCATCGCCGTACAGGCTCCGAGCAGGTCCGCAGCCATCCACTGCCGCCCGGCATGCCGGAACGCCTTGGCGCTCTGGCGCGCCTCGCCCGTGTCGAGCGCGCCCGTGCCCGCCCGTACGCGCCACACGTGGTACGCGGCCGACAGCACGGGCGTGAGCAGCGCGTAGTGCTCGGCGTACGCGTCCCAGTCGGTGTGCCACGTCACGACGAGCGGGATGCCGGTACGGCGCGCGAGTGCCACGCCCATGAGGCCGACGATGCCCAGGCCATGGACGTGGATGACGTCCGGTTTCAGATCGCCGACCTCGGTGACCAGCTGTTCCGCGTACGCGCCGGACGCGACGCGAGCAGGCACACTCGGCACCCGTACGCTCGGCAGCCTGACCTCGATCCGACGGGGATGATGGGCGTACGGGTTCGGGCCGTTCGATTTCGGCGCAACGACGATGACCTCGTGACCGGCCTCGAGGAGCGCACCCTCGAGCTGCTGGACCGCATAGAGGATCCCGCTACGGCCGGGGCCGTAGTTGTCCGTGAACTCGGCGATCCTCAAAGGGTGGGCCACATCTTCAGCCTAGTCAGACTCGGGGGCGTCGGAAGGTCTGGGGCCTCCGCCCGGGCGTATCGTCGGATCGTGGCTGCCGTCATCGAAACCCAGAAACTGACCAAGTCGTTCGGAAGCACGCGGGCGCTCGACGGACTCGACCTGTCGGTCGAGCAGGGCGAGGTGCATGGGTTCCTCGGCCCCAACGGCGCCGGCAAGACGACGACGATCCGCGTCCTCCTGGGGCTGCTCAAGGCCGACGGAGGGACCGCGTCCCTGCTGGGCGCCAACGCCTGGACCGACATCGAGTCCATCCATCGCCGCATCGCGTACGTACCCGGCGACGTCACCCTCTGGCCCAACCTCACCGGCGGCGAGGTCATCGACCTGCTGGGCCGGCTGCGCGGTGACCTCGACAAGGACCGCCGCGCCGTGCTCCTCGAGCGCTTCGACCTCGACCCGACGAAGAAGTGCCGCAGCTACTCCAAGGGCAACCGGCAGAAGGTCGCCCTCGTCGCGGCCCTGGCGTCGCGCGCAGAGGTGTTCCTCCTCGACGAGCCGACAGCCGGCCTGGACCCGCTGATGGAGGCGGTGTTCTCGGACATCGCCCGCGGCCTCAAGGGCGAGGGCCGCACCATCCTGTTGTCGAGCCACATCCTGTCCGAGGTCGAGAGATTGAGTGACCGCATCAGCATCATCCGTGCCGGGCGCATCGTCGAGGTCGGCACCCTCGGCGAGATGCGCAAGCTGCATACGACGACCATCTCTGCCGTCGTGCGCGGTCCCGTACCCAGCCTCGACGGCATGCCTGGTGTCACCGGTCTCACGCGCGACGGCAACCACCTGCACTTCAACGTCGACCCGGACAACCTGGACACCGCGATCGTGGCCATAGGCGCGGCCGGCCTCGACTCGCTGGTGAGCGAGCCGCCGACCCTGGAGCAGCTGTTCCTCAGCAAGTACGAGGGCGGCGACAAGTGACCGGATGGCGCGGCCTGGTGCGACTCGCCTGGCGACGCGACCGGATCATGATCGGCGTGGTCCTGGTCTGCCTCTGGCTGCTCAGCTACTACTCGGCCGTCGCTGTGCGGACGCTCTACTCGACGGCCGACGAGCTCGTCGCCGCCAACTCGGCGGCCAACGCGAGCACCGGCGTGGTCGCCATGTACGGGCACATCTACAACACGGCGTCTGCGGGCGGCGTGGCGGCCAACAAGGTCGCGATGCTCGACTTCCTCACGCTCGCGTTCCTCGTGATCGCCATCGTGAGGCGTCACACGCGCGCTGAGGAGGAGTCGGGACGTTTCGAGCTGCTCGGTGCGACCCCGGTCGGGCGGCTCGCGCCGCTCGGTGCCGCGATGATCCTCGCCGCCGTCACGTCCATCGTGTCGGGCGTCGTGACGATCCCCGCCGTCATCGCCGGCGGCTGGCCCGTTGGGGGCTCGATCGTGTTCGGGCTGGCGCAGGTGGGAGTGGGGCTGTCGTTCGCCGCGCTCACCGCGATCGCCGTACAGCTCTCGAGCAGCTATCGCGCCTGCGGCGCGTGGATCTTCGGTGCCCTCGGCGTGACGTTCGTCCTACGGATGCTCGGCGACGTTAACTACGACAAGCCGGGACGCATCATCGGCTGGTTCAGCCCGCTCGGATGGGCACAGCAGGTGCGCTACTACGACGGTGACCGGGCATGGCCGCTCATAATGCCGATCGTCCTGCTCGCGGTCGCCCTGCCGCTGGCCGGTTGGCTGCAGAGCCGCCGCGACCTTGGGGCGGGGCTGCTGGCCGACCGGCCCGGCCCGGCGACGGGGAAGCTCGGCACTCCCATAGGTCTGGCGTGGCGTCTCCAGCGCGCCGGCTTCATCGGCTGGCTCATCACGTTCGTGATTATCGGCGGTGTGTTCGGCGCGATCGTCGACACCATCGGCGGCTTGATGACTGGCGGAGCCGGTGAACTCCTGCAGAAGCTGGGAGGGGTCGGCTCGTTCAACGACATCTACCTGACGCTGATCGGCGTCATGGGCGGGTTCGGCGCGGCTGCGTACGGTGTCTCTGCCGTGCTGCGGCTGCGTACGGAGGAGTCGTCGGGGCATCTCGAATCGGTGCTCGCGACTCCGGTCACCAGGCTGCGGTTCTTCGCGTCCCACGCGATCATCGCGTTCGTCGGCAGCACGGTGCTGATGGCATCAATGGGACTGGTGATGTCGGCCGCGCACACTTCGGGCTCGTCGGGCTTCTGGCGGGAGGCGTCGCCCGCGTTCGCGCATCTGCCGGCGATCTGGGTCGTGACCGCCCTCGCGCTCGTGGCAGTGGCGTGGCTACCGAGCTTCGACTGGCTCGGCTGGGCGCTCCTCGCGGGGTTCCTGTTCCTCGGTGAGCTCGGCCCACTCATGAACCTGCCCGACTGGGTGCAGAAGATCTCGCCGTTCGCTCACACCCCGAAGATCCCGGTGGAGGCGATGAACTGGACGACCGAGCTGGTGCTGACGGCCATAGCCATCGCCCTGGTCGGGGTCGCAGTCGTCGGCTACCGGCGTCGTGGGATGCCTGTGACCTGACGGCTCAGCCGACGACTTCCCAGGTGGCCGTGATCTCAGGGGGGTCAGGGCAGCGGCTGGAAGCGCCTCAGACGGAGCGAGTTCGAGACCACGAAGACCGAGCTGAACGCCATGGCGGCGCTGGCGATCATCGGGTTGAGGAGCCCCGCCGCGGCGATCGGGATGGCAGCGACGTTGTAGGCGAAGGCCCAGAACAGGTTGCCCTTGATCCGGCGGAGCGTGACGCGGGACAGGCGGATGGCGTCGGCCGCGTGGACCGGGTCACTGCCCATGAGGGTGAGGTCGCTGGCGGCGATCGCCGCATCCGAACCGCTGCCCATCGCGATGCCGAGGTCGGCCTGCGCGAGGGCCGCGGCGTCGTTGACGCCGTCGCCGACCATGGCGACGGTGGCTCCGGCGGCCTGCAGCTCGCGGATCTTGGCCACCTTGCCGGCCGGAGTGACCTCGGCGACGACGTCGGTGATGCCGAGCTGGGCGGCGAGGTGAGCGGCGGCGGCGGTCGAGTCGCCGGAGAGCAGCACGGGGCGGAGGCCCAGGGCCAGGTAGGCCGCGACGGCCTTCGCCGCGGTGGGCTTGGGGGTGTCGGCGACCGAGACGAGCCCGCGCGCCTGGCCGTCCCAGGCGACGAGCACGATGGAGCGACCGATTGCCGACTCGGCCGCGGCTGCCTCGGACAGCGCGGCGGGGATGCCGATGCGGTGGTCCTCGAGGAGCGCGAGGGACCCAGCCTGTACGGAGAGGTCGCCGACCTGTGCCGTCACGCCGCGTCCGGGAACGGCCGCGAAGTTCGTACTGACAAGGGGTGATCCCTGGGCCGCGATGGCGCGTCCGATGGGGTGCTCGGAGCCCGACTCGACGGCGGCGACGACGTCACGCAGCTGGTCCGGATCCGTACCGTCGAGGGGGACGATCGCCGCCACGCTCATCACGCCCGTGGTGAGGGTGCCGGTCTTGTCGAGCACGATCGTGTCGACGAGACGGGTGGACTCGAGGATCTCGGGGCCGGAGATGAGGATGCCGAGCTCGGCGCCGCGGCCGCTGCCGACGAGCAGGGCCGTCGGGGTGGCGAGGCCGAGGGCGCAGGGGCAGGCGATGATGAGCACCGCGACGGCGGTGGTGATCGCGGCCATGGCGCCGGCGCCCGCGATGGCCCAGGCGATGCCGGTGACGACAGCGATGCCGATGACGACCGGTACGAAGATGCCGGACACGCGGTCGGCGAGGCGCTGTACGGCGGCCTTGCCGGTCTGTGCCTGCTCCACGAGGCGGGCCATCTGCGCGAGCTGGGTGTCGGCGCCGACGCGCGTGGCCCGGACGAGGAGGCGCCCGGTCGTGTTGACCGTACCTCCGACGACGGCCGCGCCGGGGGCGACGTCGACCGGTACGGACTCGCCGGTGATGAGTGAGGCGTCGATCGCGGACATGCCTTCGACGATGACGCCGTCGGCGGCGATCTTCTCGCCGGGACGTACGACGATGAGGTCGCCGACCTTGACGACGTGCGCCGCTACGAGCAGCTCGACGCCGTCGCGCAGCAGCGTCGCCTGCTTGGCCCCTTCGTTGAGGAGGGCTTCGAGCGCGGAGCCTGCGCTGCGGCGGGCGCGTGCCTCGAAGTACCGGCCGAGCAGGATGAACGTGACGATGGCTGCGGCGGCCTCGAAGTACACCTGCGCGCCCATGCGTCCGGCGGAGCCCCAGACGAGTGCGTACAGGGACTGCAGGTACGCGGCGATGGTGCCGAGCGAGACGAGAGTGTCCATGGTGGTCGCGCCGTGGCGCAGGTTGACCCACGCCGAACGGTGGAAGGGCCAGCCGGCCCAGGCGACCACGGGCGTGGCGAGGACGAGCGAGACCCACTGCCAGCCGGGGAAATGAAGCGCCGGGATCATCCCGATGAGGACGACCGGCACGGCGAGGATGGTCGAGATCGTTACACGGCGGCGCAGCTGCTCGGCCGGGTCCGGCGGTGGCGGCGCGTCGGGCACGGGGACGCTTGCGCCGTACCCGGCGGCCTCGACGGTCTTGATGAGGTCCTCGACCGCGATGCTTGCCGGCGCGAGGACGAGCGCCTTGTTCGTGGCGTAGTTGACGCTCGCGGAGACGCCGCCGACCTTGCCGAGCTTCTTCTCGATGCGGGCCGCACACGACGCACAGGTCATGCCCGTGACGTCCAGGACGATGGATTCCCGGGCGTCAGGAAGTGTGCTGACGGTTGTCGGCATCAGGCCGGTACGACCGCGTACTCTCCGGCTTCGGCAACGGCTTCCTTGACCGCGTCGAAGTCGACGGGCGCCTCGGAGGTGACGACCATGCGGCCGCCCTCGAGCGTGACCTGAACTTCGCTGACGCCAGGCACGGCCTGTACTTCCTCGGTGACATGGGCGACGCAGTGGCCGCAGGTCATGCCGGTGACGGTGTAGTTGGACTGCATAGGAAACTCCTTAGCTCAACGGACCAGCCGGGCGATGGCCTGGCTGGCTTCGTGGATCTTGTCGTCTGCGACGCTACCTCCGGTGCGTACGGCGTCCTTCACGCAGGACCCGAGGTGGTCGTCGAGGAGTGCGAGGGCGAACGCCTCGAGCGCCTTGGTCACAGCGGAGACCTGGGTGAGGATGTCGATGCAGTACTTGTCTTCGTCGACCATCTTCTCCAGACCGCGGACCTGTCCCTCGATGCGGCGCAGACGGTTGAGGTACGCGGTCTTGGCCTCGTCAGCGCGAGGCGTGGTGACTTCAGCCATGTCACCCACTATACCCGTACCCGGTATGAGTCTCCAGGGGGGTGAGTGACATCGTCGCGGCGGGGCGTCGTGACCGCCCTGGCAGGGTTTTCGGGGCTCTCGATTGCGCTCTGACAAGGACCGCCACTTCATTCACATGGGGTGGTGCAAAGTGTGGACAAATGATGGTGTAAGGGGGTCACAATGCTTGGTCTTGAGGGCTGTCCAACGCACATCGGCGTGCCGTGGGACCACCTCGATCCACAGCCCAGGTATCTCCCATCCACCGGCTGGGTAGCGCATCACCCCTTGTCACAGCGCAATTTGCAGTTGCCTGCCCAGGATCTCCACATGTTCTCCCCAGGGTGGGGTGAGTCTGGGTGCACGTCCTCACGCTGGGACGCTGAAACCGTCCCCAGACCGTACACAGGGGGTGTGGATAACTATGCCCAGATCCTTCGGCGTGTCGCCTTGGCTGACCCTACGTTGACCTGGTGACCGGGGGACCGTGCGGAGCTCGTACGGAACTGTCAGAGCTGATGTCTAGCGTGACGTCCGTGGTCGTTCGGCGGTCCAGAAGGGGGAGCACGGCATGACGCTGGCAGAGGTGCGCGAGTTCTCGCAGATCGACCGGACCCCGCCGCAGGACGTGCCCGCGGAACAGTCGGTGCTCGGCGCGATGATGATGAGCAAGGACGCCATCGCCAACGTCGTGGAGACCGTCAAGGGGCGCGACTTCTACCGCCCGAGCCACGAGCTGATCTACGACGCGATCCTGGACCTGTACGGGAAGGGTGAGCCGGCCGATCCCATCACGGTGGCGGCAGAGCTGACGCGGCGCGGCGAGATCGGCAAGGTCGGCGGCCACGTCTACATCCACGACCTGCTGTCCAGCGTCTCGATCGCGGCGAACGCGGGCTACTACGCGGAGATCGTGCGCGAGAAGGCGGTGCTGCGGCGGCTGGTCGAGGCGTCGATCCGGATCGCGCAGATGGGCTACGAGGGCACCGGTGAGGTCGCCGACATCGTCGACCTGGCGCAGCAGACGATCTACAACGTCACCGAGGGCAAGACGAGCGAGGACTACAAGCCGCTCAGCGAGCTCATCGAGCCGACGTGGAACGAGCTCGAGGCGATCGCTTCGCGCGGCGGCCGGCTCGCGGGCGTACCGACGGGCTTCGCGGAGCTCGACGAGCTGACCAACGGTCTGCACCCGGGCCAGATGATCATCATCGCGGCGCGTCCTGCGATCGGTAAGTCGACGCTGGCCCTCGACTTCGCCCGATCGGCGGCCATCAAGCACAAGCAGACGACGGCGGTCTTCTCGCTGGAAATGAGCTCGTCCGAGATCATGACACGCCTGCTCAGCGCCGAAGCCGGCATCAAACTCCACCACCTCCGTACGGGCAAGCTGGCCGACTCCGACTGGGAGCAGCTGGCGAAGGTGACCGGCCGCATCGAGTCCGCGCCGCTGTTCATCGACGACTCGCCCAACCTGACGATGATGGAGATCCGGGCGAAGGCGCGCCGCATGAAGCAGCGGTACGACCTGAAGCTGGTCATCATCGACTACCTCCAGCTGATGAGCAGCGGCAAGAAGGTCGAGAACCGCCAGGTCGAGGTCAGCGAGTTCTCCCGCCAGATCAAGCTCCTCGCCAAGGAGCTCCAGATCCCCGTCATCGCCATCTCCCAGCTCAACCGAGGCTCCGAGCAGCGCACCGACAAGAAGCCACTGCTCTCCGACCTCCGCGAGTCCGGCTCCCTAGAGCAGGACGCCGACATGGTGATCCTCCTTCACCGCGAGGACGCCTACAACAAAGACGAGCGCCCCGGCGAAGCCGACTTCATCATCGCCAAGCACCGCAACGGCGAGACCAAGACCATCACCGCCGCCTTCCAGGGTCACCTCAGCCGTTTCGTCGACATGCAGCAGGCGTAGGAAGACGACGACGACGACAACTCACCCCCGACACCGCCCGTCGCAGAGCTCGGCTGAAGAAGCTCACAAAGGACCTCGGGCTGATGGACGCCGACAAGAACGAGCGTCGCGAGCCCCTGGGCTCCGTCGAGGAGATCTACAACCACGCGGAGGAACTCCGGGAGACGGTCTGCGCTAACCGTAGAGATGACGGTGGCCAGCGCATCCGTCTCGAGGCACCGCCAAGCGAGGCACGCGTTCCTCCGATCTCGAGACCTTCCACGTCAGTCTGTCGCGCGCGTCACGCCGCGGGCGCGCACCGGATCTGGGCCTGAGCGGGTGCCCTCGGTTGTCCTCGATTCGGACCGTCGAGATCGTCCACCACCTGAGGTTGGACCAGTCGGTCCTGCTTCTCGAGGTTGCACTGGGCGCAGAGGCCTTGCCCGCTGGTGAGGGCGGTGGGTCCGTCGTCGGCCCAAGGGGTGATGTGGTCGATGTGGCGGATCGGGGCGTCGCACCAGGGGGTGGCGCAGGTGTCGTCGCGGATCGTGATCAGCTCTGCGAGCCCTTCGGGGAAGCAGCGGGACCGGGACTCGGTCGCGACCAGCCCGGCCGGGGCCTCGTACAACCGCTTGACCCAGGACGCAACCGCGGGTGCGGTGGTGACCAGACGGCGGGCGAGAGCTGCCGGCACCGGGCCGTGGCCGACGATGCGGCCCGGCTCGCAGTCGCCGCTCATGAGCGCGGTGGCGGACATCACCAGGTGCAGTCCGACCGGTACGGCGTCGGCCGTGGCCTGTCCAGTGACCCGGGTGACCAGGGTGTCGGCCATCAGCTGACCGATCCCGCGGCCGTCGCCGGTCGCGACCCCGGACGCGGCGGCTGCCTTCAAGGCGGCGTAGCAGGCGACGCCTTGGGCGACCGGGAGCAGCACCGTCAGCCAGGTCATGCAGTCAGGCGCCGGGCGCAAGGACACGTACCTATCCGCCTCGGCCTTCGCCGCACGCCGGACCGCTGAGACCGGGTCCAACTCGTACCCCGCCTTCCGAGCCCGCGCCGCCAGCTTCCGGCTGCCCACACCCTCCAGCCCGGCTGGATCACCGCACACCTGCCGGTCCACGGTTCGGCGGTCAGGCAGGCTCAGGCACGCGGTCTCGGAGACCAGCAGCCGGGCCCGGTACCACGTCAGCGTGCCCTGGGTCAGCGCCGCGAACGTGTGCGGCATCTCCGTGACCAGGGCCTTGGCGACCCCGATCGCGATCTGCGCGTTCCGCGGCGACTCCCGCAACGCCGACGCCACACGACCCACGACGCCGCGCCGGCGATCCTCGGGGATGTCGGCAACGTCGTCGGCGGCACGCTGCGACGCGTCGAGGTCGGAGATCAGCCGGGCCTGGACCGCGCTGATCGTGTTCGTCAGATCCGCCAGCTCCCGGAGAGCGGTGACCCGGTCCCGGTCAGTGACGTCGAGCGCGAGCGCCAGCAGTTGCGCGCGCAGACCGGCGACCCCCTCGGGGAGAGTCCCCGGGTCCTGCGGATCGGCGTGCGCTGCTTCCATAAACACCACTCTAATCGTACGCACTGACATTTTTCTTCTCCCGTACGCGTGCGCGCAAGCCGACCCCTCGAGACGTTGCCGGGCTTCGCCGGTACTCCTCAGGGATCCGGGGGGACAGTGCCGGGCTCGGGGGCAGCACCTACTGGTGTTACTCAATGTCTCCGAAAGGCCCACCGATCGCCGACCGCGTCAGAAGACAAAGGGGATGAAGCGTTTGGTACGCCGCAGGTAGGTCTCGTATTCCTGCCCAAAGGCGACACGGCACTCGACCTCATCGGCCAGCGCCGCCCAGATGAGGAACCCCGTCGCTGCAACGGCGAGCGCGCCTCCCTCCAGCGACGGGTGTTTGAAGAAGATGCCCCAGGCGAGGAGAAGGAGGGAGCTGAACAGCGGATGCCGGATGAAGCGGAAGATCCCGGTCGTAACCAGCTGCGATGTCGCTTCGAACGCGAAAAGTGACGGGTCTTCGGCCCGGCGCGCCGACGTCGGCTTCCCGGCGCGGGCGAGAAGCACCGATCCCCAGACCACGGGCACGATGCTCGCGACGAGTAGCCCCCAGGAGACCAGCTGGGTCCAGGCGAACGGATCGATCCACCAGGTGTCAGCGTTGATGAAGAACAACGCCGCGATCGCCTCCCAAGCGAAGAACCGCGGGAACCCATGGGAACGTGGCCTCGCCAGAGAGCGCCACGACAAGGCCAACACGGCCGCGCTCACCAGCACGAAGCCACCCACCTGCCATGCCACAGGATCACTCCTCCAGCAGCGGTTGCCGCACGCTGCGTGCCCCGGCGAGCTGCCGCCCGATCCGCAGCGGGCGCCTTGGCAGCTGCCGGGATATCGCCATCTGATCGTCGCACAAGACCAACCACCGGACGGGCGAATGGCAGAGGCTCGGTCGGAAGGCCTTCCCGTCGGCCATCGACGATGTAGCGCCGGACATGCAATGGATGCCGCCAGCCGCGCGACACGCCGCGGCACGGGTCGTACGGATCGCTATTGCATGTCCGAGCGGTCAGTGTCACGGTGTCCGGAGATCCGTCGATGGTCGGCGAGAGGCTGGGATGTGACAGCAACCACCATGCGTACTGAGGTCCTCATCGTCGGCGGTGGGCTCGGCGGGGTCGCGGCGGCGCTGGCCGCGGTCGAGGGAGGCGCATCGGTCGTACTGGTCGAGGGCGACCGGTGGCTCGGCGGGCAGCTCACGGCGCAAGCCGTACCGTCCGACGAGCACATGTGGAGCGAGCAGTTCGGCATCACCGCCAGCTACCGACGACTGCGCGACGGGATCCGCCGCTACTACCGCGACCACTACCCGCTCACGGCCGCCGCACGATCTCAGCCGTGGCTCAACCCGGGTGGTGGCTTCGTCAGCCCGCTGTGTCACGAGCCGAGGGTCGGCGTCGACGTGATCGAGGCGATGCTCGCTCCCTGGCGCGCGTCCGGCCGTCTCACCATCCTGCAGCCGCACCGTCTGCTCAGCGCCGAGGCCGACGCGGACTTTGTACGTGCGGTCACCATCGTCTCGGAAGCGACCGGCGGCGAGGTGGTGATCGAGGCCGCGTACGTGCTGGACGCGACCGAGACCGGCGAGCTGCTGCCGGCGGCAGGGGTCGAGTACGTCACGGGTTTCGAGTCCACCAAGGACAGCGGTGAGCCCAGCGCCCCCGACGAAGCTCAGCCAGCCAATTTCCAGGGCGTCTCGTGGTGCTTCGCCATGGACCACGTCGACGGGAACCACACCATCGATCGGCCCGCGACGTACGACCATTGGCGCGCGGCTCGTCCGGCGAACTGGACGGGTCCGCTCTTCAGCCTCACCGCACCCGACCCGCGCACCGGCAACCCCGCAGCCGGATGGCTGGACATCAACCCCGACGGCGATCCCCACGATGTCGCCATGGCGCTCGACCGGGAACCCGGCGGCCTCGACCTCTGGCGCTTCCGCCGCATCGCCGCCCGCAACAACTTCGAACCCGGCTACTACGCCTCCGACATCACGCTGGTGAACTGGCCCCAGATCGACTACTTCGAGGGCCTCACGTTCGCCGAAGAGTCGCTGGGCGTGAGCGAGGAGGAGGCCGCGCGCAACCGAGAGGCCGCCCGGCAGCTGTCCTTGTCAGCCCTGTACTGGTTGCAGACCGAGGTGCCGCGTCCCGACGGGGATACCGGCTATCCGGGTCTGCGATTGCGTCCCGACATCATGGGCACAACCGATGGTCTCGCCCAGGACCTGTACGTCCGGGAGTCGCGCCGCATCAAGGCCGTACGCACCGTCACGGAGAACGACGTGTCGCTGGCGATCCGAGGGGATCGCGGAGCCACCCAATTCGCCGATTCCGTCGGCATCGGCATGTACCGCATCGACCTTCACCCCTCGACCGGTGGCGATCCATACATCGATGTCGCGTCCGCGCCCTTCCAGATCCCGCTCGCCGCGCTCCTCCCACAGCGCGTACGCAACGTGCTGCCCGCCGCCAAGAACATCGGCACCACCCACATCACCAACGGCTGCTACCGCCTGCACCCGATCGAGTGGAACATCGGTGAGGCCGCTGGCGCGCTGGCAGCCATGTCTGTACGGACGGGGGTAACGCCCCACCAGGTCAGCGACAGCCATGACCTGACCGCCGACTTCCAGCGGCTCCTGACCGCCCGCGGCGTCGAGCTGTCGTGGCCCGACGTCGTCGGCTACTGAGCACCGCACGACCTCGTGAGAGTACGGCCGCCACGCACCTCAGCGGCGGTCGAGACCCAGGCTGTGCGCCTTGAGGACGAGGCGGACACGGTTGGCGGTGCCGAGCTTGCGCATCAGCATGGAGACCTGGACCTTGACGCTCGACTCGGACAGGTGAAGCTCCCGACCGATCTCTGCGTTGGTCAGGCCTTCGCAGGTCAGGGCGAGGATGTCCTTTTCACGGTCGGAGAACTCGAGCCCCTCAAGATCGGGCGGATCACCGGCTCGCCACCCCTCCATCGGACCCGGGGCCATGACGGTCATGCCGTGATGTACGGCAGTGATGGTGCTCATCAGCGACTGGATGTCGCAGTTCTTGAGGAGGAAGCCGCTGGCCCCGTACCTCATGGCGATGGAGACCGCCTCGTCGTACTCGAACGAGGTCCACACGATGATCCGCGTGTTCGGCTTCATCGCAGTGATCTGGCGGGTGGCCTCGATGCCGTCCATCACCGGCATCCGTACGTCCATGATGACGATGTCGACGTCATGATCGACCACGAACCGGATCGCGTCCTCGCCGTTGGAGCAGCACCCCACGCACGTCATCCCAGGGGCCCTGGACAGCAGGTTGGCGAGCATCTGCTGGACGAAGTGGTCGTCGTCGACGACCAGCACCGTGATGTCGTTCATGCGCGATCGCTGATCATTGAGTAGCTGCGCAGAGGGAACTCCGCCTTCACGATCCACTTCTCGTCGTGCGGGGTGACCGTGAGGTTCCCGCCGGCCGCGTTGGCCCGCTCCTGCATCCCGATGATTCCCAGACGTCCGGGCCGCAGCGACAGATGGCTGCCGGCGACGCTGTTGATCACGGCGAGATCGAGGACGGACGTGCTGCTCGTGACGAAGATCATGCACGGCTTGCTGGAGTCGCCGTGGCGCAGGACGTTGTTGCAGGCCTCGATGAGGATCCAGCTCAACGCATGAGGAACCGTGCCCGTGAGGTCCTCGAGAGGCCCTTCAACATGCGCCGTGACCTTGAAGCCGGCTGTGCGGAGGCGCTCCGCCTGTGCCGCCAGCGTGGACGGGACGTCCGGCTCGAGCCAGTTTTGGGCGTCGGGGTCTCCACCACCGGTGGTACGGAGGAGCCGCATGAGGTTCCGCATGTCATCGACGCACTTGCTCGCAGTCTGCGCGATGTAGCGCAGGTCGTCGGGATCCTGCGTGCCGAGTACGAGTGCCTGCCGGGCCCGCAGCGCCACGTTCGTCAGGTCATGTGCCACGACGTCATGGAGGTCCCGAGCGATCCGGGTCCGCTGCCCCATCAGGGCGACCTCCACCGCCTGTCGCTGCGCAGCCCGGCTCCGGGCGAACGCGTCGCCGACGAGCCAGGCAGCGGCGACTGCGAGCAGCCAGAATCCCAGATAGATCGGCAGGCCTGCGAGCCGACCCTGGAGGCTTCGGTAGACCACGACGGCGAGCATGAGAGGGGACAGGATCAACCGCAACCGCTTCTGGCCACGAATGCCCATCCCGAGGATCGGGACAAGCACCGACAGCTCGCCGACGGTGATCCAGTCCGGTGGCACGAACAGGTACGCCAGCAGCACTGCGATGTAGACCAACGGGCCTTCCTTGGGGCGGAAGGCACCGAGTGCCGCCGCCAGGCAGGTGACGAGGTCCAGCCACAGGGCCAGAGGATCCGAGTTCGGCACCTGGAAGTGTCCGAGCACCGCCAGGCTGGCGAGCAGGAGAGCCAGCAATGGCTCGAGAACACGTTCGGCGAGGCTGCCTCGGACCGCGCCGCGCAACCAATCAGCCACACGCATGACGTTTCCTGCCTCCCCTAGCCCGAGAAATGTTGTCAGCGTAGGCCACCGTCTTTGGGCTGCGGACTCCTCATCTCCTGGTGTCGGGGGAGATGGGGGAGACCCTGTCCGATCGGGTCGTCCGGCCGCGCAAAAGTACCCGACCGGGCACGAATGCCCCACTGAGGCGACCCGATCGGCCACAGAATCGGGCGCCTTCGTAGTCGGCCGTCGCCGTCTCGGCACGATTCAGTAACCGACCGGGTATTTCCCTCTCCGTCGGTCACGCCCTCAGCAGAAAGCTACCGCCATGCGTATCGCTCTCGTCTCCATTGTGATGATTTCCGTACTTGGTGTGCCGGCCCCGGCCGTCGCCGCCACAGGCGCCACCGGCGCCACGGCCGTCGGCGTCACGCCGGCCGGCTTCAACATCTGCGCCCTGTTCCCGGGCCTCCCCTGGTGCCCGAAGTAATCCGCCACTGTCAGTAGGCCTCGCGCCCCGAAGCCCCAGGAGCACGGGCGGGTGGCTGCCGAATGGGCTCCCACCCGCCCGTGTTTGGCTAGGCTGGCCGCTACCGATCGAGAGGTGACGGTTGGGCACGTACCTGGCTCGTCCGGGCGTCGACGCGTACATCGCTGGCCTGCCCGAGTGGCAGCGCGAGCTGTGCCAGCACCTCCGTGACCTGGCGCATGCGGCCGACCCGGAGGTCGAAGAGACGGTGAAGCGCACCGTCCAGCCGTACTTCGTCCTCCAGGGCAACATCTGCGCGCTGCTGGCGACGAAGGACCACGTGAACCTGTTCCTGTACGACGGGGGGCTCGCGCCCGACCCGCACGGCATCGTCACGAGTGGTCACGGGAACAGCACCGGCCGCACGATCTCGTACTACCAGGGCGACGTCATCCCCGACGGCCCGCTGCTCGACATCCTCCGCGCGATCATCGCCGACAACCGCGCCGGCGGCTGGAGGCGGATCAAGGCGGACGCCGAGAGGAATCGCTAGCCGGCCACGGTCGCCGGATAGCCAGGCAGGACGGCCTGATCCCCGGCAGTGCGTGGTGACAGCGGAGCTACCAGCGCACGTCGTGGCTGGTCACGACCTCGACCGTACGACCCGGATGGCGAAGAGACGACCAGGTGCGGTTGAGCAGGGCCCGTACGACAGCGTCGGGGACGATCCCGTCCGTGGTCTCTTGATCGCCGTTGCCGTGACCGTCGCTGACCCAGGTGACGTCGAAGCCATCCGCCAGGGCGTGCTTGCCGGCCATGTCCACGCAGAACGCGCTCTGAGCTCCGACAAGGACGAGCCGCTCGATGCCGTGCCCGCGAAGAAGGTCTCCGAGCCCCGTGTCACCGAACGCGCTGCGGTGGTGCTTCTCGACGACGGGTTCTCCGTCC
>JADGPB010000258.1 GCA_017882655.1 Propionibacteriales bacterium | reverse complement strand
CACCAACGGCAGCACCGCGGCCAGGTCGGTCGAGAGGTCGACGTCCATGTACGCGACCACGTCGGCGTCAGACGCGAGCCACACCTGCTTGAGCGCGCGCCCCCGACCCTTCTGGTCGAGGTGGACGGCCGTCACGTGCGGCATCGTGCCGGCCAGCCGCTGAGCGATCCGCCAGGTACCGTCCACCGACGCGTTGTCCGCGATCGTCACGCGGTAGCTGTACGGGAGGCCCACCGACAGGTACGCGTCCAGCGTGCGCACCGACCGCTCGAGGTCGATCGCCTCGTTGTAGACGGGGATCACGATGTCGATGAGGGCCAGTTTCGTCGTGGCCGGGCGGCGCGTCGGCCGCGTGGCGAGAGCGGTGATGGCCCTCACTTTCCCTGCGTCAGGTCGTACACGGTCACGCTGCCGACGGTCTGAGCCGAGAAGCTGGCCGAGACCCACGTCGCGATCTCACTCGAGACGTTCGAGCCGCCGCTCATGCCGCCCATGCTGCCGGCCGCGATGTAGTAGTGGATCTTGCCCTGCGCGACGAGCGCCTTGAACTGATCGAGCGTCGGTGAGGGGTCGGAACCGCTGAAGCCGCCGATCGCCATCACCGGGTAGCCCGTGGCGAGCTGGTAGCTCGCCGAGTTCTGCGCACCCGTCGTCGCGGCGACCCAGGTGTACGAGCTGGCGTTGCTGCTCAGCAGCATCACCATGTCGCTCGACACGCTCGCGCCGCTGATCGGACCGCCCATGCCACCTCCGGCGTTGCCTGTCGGCGCGGTGCCCTGCTGGGCCGTACCGGTCGTACCGGGCGCGCCGCCCTGGGGGATGGTGCCGGCAGGGGGGCCACCCTGACCCGGAGCACCCTGACCCGGAGGGCCGCCCATGCCGCCGGGGCCGAACGAGTTACCGCCGAGCCCGGACGACGCCGGTCCCGCGGTGACGATGGAGCCGGTGTGGGCGGTGAGCGCGGTCTGGATGCTGTACGCGGTCGGGGTGATGAGCCCGCCCGCGATCAGCAGGCCCAGCGCGGTACGTGAAAGCGCGGGGATCAGGCGCTTGCCCAACAGGATCCCCGCAGCCCCGACGACGAGCGCGACAGCGCCGCCGAGCGAGAGCGCGAGGTAGACGCCGCCGGGCACGGTCGCGAGAGCGACGGTCCAGACAGCTGTGGCGAGCGCCGCAACCGCGAGACCGATCCGGGCCACGAGCGAGGAGCGCTTCGCCCACAGGATCGTGCCGCCGATGGCGACCGTACCGGCGATCGCCGGTGCGAGCGCGACGGTGTAGTAGTCGTGGTAGATGCCGGCCATGAAGCTGAACACGAGGCCGTTGATGACCAGCCAGCTTCCGTACAGCGCGAGCGCTCCGACGGCCAGCGTCTCACCGGTGGCCTCACCCTTGCGCAGCGCGTTGGCGTACGCCTTGCGGCCGATCACCGCGAACGCGACGCCGACGAGGATCAGGGCGCCGGGGATGAGGAACGACACCATCTCGCCGGACTCGGAGGTGAACATCCGCAAGATGCCGGTCGTACCCCACTGGCCGCCGGTGGCGCCCCCATTGCCGACCGGGCCCGTCTCGTTCCCGCTGAGGCGCCCGAAGCCGTTGTAGCCGAACGTCAGCTCGAGGATCGAGTTGGTCTGCGAGCCGCCGATGTACGGACGCCACGACGCCGGGACGAGCTCGACGATCGCGACGTACCAGCCGAAGCTCACGACCATCGCGGCGAACGCCACGACGAGGTCGACGATCTTCTTGCGCCACGAGGCGGGGGCCGCGATCGCGTACGCGATGACCAGCGACGGGAGGAGCACGAACGCCTGGAGCATCTTCGCGAGGAAGCCGATGCCGATCGCGACGCCCGCGAGAGCCAGCCACTTGCGGGAGGCGGCCTCGGTGGCGCGGACCGTGAAGTACGCAGCGGCGACGTAGCAGAAGACCATCATCGCGTCGGGGTTGTTGAACCGGAACATCAGCGTGGCCGCTGGGGTGAGCGCCATGGTGAGCGCCCCCACGAGGCCGGCCACGTGCGCCCTGGTCGGCGTGACGTGCCAGGACTCGGAGAGGCGCCCCGTCAGTGCCCGGCGCACGGACGCGTACAGCACCGCGGCCGACGCGACGCCGAGCAGCGCCTGGGGCAGCAGGATGCTCCACGAGGAGAGCCCGAAGATCCGTACGGACAGAGCCATCAGCCACAACGAGCCGGGCGTCTTGTCGACGGTGATCGAGTTGGCCGAGTCGAGGGAGCCGTAGAAGAAGGCTTTCCACGAGACCGAGCCGGCTTGTGCGGCGGCGGAGTAGAACGAGTTGGCGTACCCGGAGGCAGCCAGATCGTACGCGTAGAGGGCCAGCACTGCGAGCAGCGTCAGCGCTAACGAACCCTGGGATGCCCAGCGTGGGAGGTCCCGGAGACGGGCAGTGGAGGATGTCGCCGGATCTTGGGACTGGGGCTTCTCGGTCACGACTTCTGATGCAGTGTTGGTCACAACCACCACACTGGGGGTCTGCGCTATGCCTTCGCTGCAACGACTCTTTGAGGCGTCTGTGAGGGTCAGGCTACGCGGCGCAGGCGAACTTCGAAGACGGTACGGCCAGGGCGCGACGTGACATTGACCGTGCCGCCGTGCGCCTGGACGACGGCCTCCACGATCGCGAGGCCGAGGCCTGTGGACTGGCCGGACCTGCGCACCCGAGAGATATCGGCACGTACGAACCGTTCGAACACCTTCGGCAACAGCGCTGGGGAGATGCCGGGCCCGTCGTCGGCGACCTTCACCACCGCGTACATCCCGTCGATCGCCAGACTCGCGGTCACGTGCGTGCCGGCCGGGGTGTGCGTGCGGGCGTTGGCGAGAAGGTTCGCGATGACCTGGTGGATGCGGAACCGGTCGGCTCGGATGATGACCGGCTCCTCGGGCACCTCGACGTCCCACTCGTGGTCCGGGCCGGCGACCTGGGCGTCGGCAGTGGCATTGGCGAGAAGGTCCGTGAGCTCGACCTCGCTGAGCTGGAGCGTTGGGTTGTTGTCCAAGCGGGCCAGAAGGAGCAGGTCCTCGACGAGCCTGCTCATCCGCTCCGACTCGGACTCGATCCTGCCCATGGCGAACTGGGTGTCTTCGGGGAGGTCCTCACGGCCACGCCTGGTCAGCTCGGCGTAGCCGCGGATCGCGGCCAGCGGGTTGCGGAGCTCGTGTGAGGCATCGGCGACGAACTGGCGGACCTTCATCTCGGACGCCTGCCGGGCAGCCAGGGCGCTCTCGACGTTGGTCAGCATGGTGTTGATCGCCAGCCCCACCCGTCCGACTTCGCTTGTCGGGTCGGCGTTGGACTCAGGGACGCGCAGACTCAGGTCGACCTCGCCCCGGTCGAGCTCGCGGCGCGACACCTCGGCCGCGACCCGGGCTACCTCGTGCAGCGGGCGCAGATTCCGGATCACGACAACCCGGGTGACGATGATGGCGCCGCCGATGGCCAGCGCGGCGAGAGCGAGCTCGATCCACAGCACGGTCGACACGACGTTGTCGGCGTCGGTCAGTGGGAGCCCTACCAGGAACGTCGTGCCGTTCACGATGGTCGCCTGGAAGCGGTACTTGCCGAACGAGGTGACGTCGATCGTCGTGATTCGCGGCGTGCTGCTCGCGAGGATGTGGTCGATGACACTGTCGTCCAGAAGGACCCAGCCGGTGCGCTGCAGGATGGCGCCGGCTTCGGTGCTGCCGGTCGACTCGACGATGATGCCTCCGACCGGCATGCCGGGGAGCCCACCGGAGCCGCGCGGGCCACGTGAGCCGGACGAGTCGGGCGACTCGTACGGGGCGCTGGGCTGTCGGGCGAGGATGTCAGCGAGTTGAGAGTCCGTGCGTTGCACAGTGATCTCTCTCATGGCGACGAACGAGATCGCGGCCATGAGCGCGGCCACGATCGCCACGGTCGCGGCCACCTGGATGACGAGGCGTCGGCCCAGGGTTCCTGGGCCGATCGGGCTGGGCGCGTCGCCGACGAGCATTACGGTCATTCGGCCCCTGGACGGAGCACGTACCCCGCACCGCGCAGGGTGTGGATCATCGGGGACCGGCCCGCGTCGATCTTCTTGCGGAGGTAGGAGATGTACAGCTCGACGACGTTCGCCTGACCGCCGAAGTCGTAGTTCCAGACGCGGTCGAGGATCTGCGCCTTGCTGAGGACGCGGCGGGGGTTGCGCATGAGGTAGCGCAGCAGCTCGAACTCGGTCGCCGTGAGGTTGATCTCGTCGCCGCTCCGGGCGACCTCGTGGGAGTCCTCGTCGAGCGTGAGGTCGCCGACGATGAGCCGTGCGTCGGGACGAGCGACCGATGCACCCGTACGACGCAGCAGACCACGCATCCGCGCGATGACCTCCTCGAGGGAGAAGGGCTTCGTGACGTAGTCGTCGCCGCCGGCCGTGAGTCCGCCGATGCGGTCCTCGACGCCGTCCTTCGCGGTGAGGAAGAGGATCGGTACGTCGGGCAGGTCGGTACGGATGCGCCGCATGACCTCCATGCCGTCGAAGTCGGGGAGCATCATGTCGAGCACGAGGGCGTCGGGACGGACTTCGCGTGCCGTGCGTACGGCTTCGGTGCCGGAGGCGGCGGTCGTGACGTCCCACCCTTCGTAGCGCATCGCCATGGACAG
>JADGPB010000257.1 GCA_017882655.1 Propionibacteriales bacterium | reverse complement strand
CGAGTAGTACGACAGGCCGGTCGGCACCGTGTAGCTCTTGCCCTTGTACTTGATCTGGTCGAGCACCGTCGGCGTGAACTTCGACATGAACGGCTGGCTGGTCAGGTCGACCCAGCCGCCCGCATCGGCCAGGCGCGCGTCGTCGCCCTCGTTGGCGGCAGGTACGTAGCTCGGCAGCTCAATCGGGTTCGCCACCACGAGGTCGATGCTGCCCGCCGACAGCCGGGACGTACGGGTCTGGCTGTAGTTCTCGTTCGGCACCGCCGAGAAGTTCACCTTCACGTTCGGGTACTTGGCCGCGAACGCGTCGTTGACGGCCTTGAAGCCCGCGTCGGACCCCGGAGCGCTGGAGACGACGATGTTGAGGTCGCCCTTCACCTGGGATGCGTCGGTGGGGACGCTGGCCGTGCTCCCCGGCGAGGAGCCGGAGCAACCGGCGAATGCCAGGGCCGCGGCGAGGGAGAGGGTGACAAGGCGGACGGCGCGTGAGCCGCGGCTTGCGAGAGACGTCGACGGTGACATGATTCCTCCGGAATCCGTAGGGCACGCGCACAACGGGTCATCGCACGTGGCGACCCGTTCCACCCGGTCAGGGAGCGAACGTGCGCGCGCACTCCCCAAGAGATACCCGCCATGACCGGCGCGAAACGTTCAGCGATCGTCAGCCCGATCCACCCGGGACCGCAGGATGGCGTTCTCAGGCGAGCATGTGGCACAGACTGAGCGCGCAATCAACCCCTTGGCAGGCGGGCGCGGTGGATATATGTTGCGGAGTGCTGGTGGACATTTTCTCTTTGTGTCCTAGTCGCCGAGGGCGTTCTGCAGGACCAGGCTCGGCGGCCAGGATTGTCATGCTTGCGGTGGTTTCCACGATCGGGCTTGGGGCTACGACGACACCGTGAGAGCTAGGTGAGCGAGGGGGGCCGCATGCCTGACGGCGTGTTCGTGCACGGCAACGGACTCTGCGAAAGCGACTCCGTGGGCTCAGGAACCAGGGTGTGGGCGTTCGCCCACGTACTCCCCGGCGCAGTGGTAGGGCGCGACTGCAACATCTGCGACGGCGCCTACGTCGAAGGCGGAGCGGTCATCGGCGATCGCGTGACCGTCAAGAACCAGGTCATGATCTTCGAGGGCGTCACGATCTCCGACGACGTCTTCCTCGGTCCGGGCGTGATCTTCACCAACGACTACACGCCGCGGGCCTTCATCAAGAAGCACGGCGCCGAGCTGGACAGGACGACCGTGTGCCGGGGCGCGACGCTTGGCGCGGGCGTCGTCGTCGTCTGCCGGACGACGATCGGCGAGTACGCGTTCGTCGGCGCTGGTGCCGTCGTGACCCGCGACGTGCCGGCGCACGCGTTCGTCGTGGGCAACCCAGGACGCGTCATCGGGTGGGTCTGCGAGTGCGGTCAGCGGCTTCCCGACGACCTCGCCTGTTCCTGCGGGAAGTCGTGGACGGCCTCCGACGGAACCCTGCGGCCTCAGGGGGTGGCTCAGTGACCACCACCTCCTCAGGTATGCATGCGTCCACCCAGAACCTTGTCGCCGTCGCGTTGATCGGACTCGCCGCGTGCGACTACACAGCGGACCGCGAGATGCCCTTCACTCTCCGCGGTGTCGCCGGACCGCATGGTCCGATGCTGCAACCCCAGGGTCGCAGCGTGCGCTACACGGCGATCGCCGCCTTGGGCCTCGGACGTCAGCCGGAGCACGTACAGCGGGAGGTGCTCGGAGGAGCCGATGCGGCGGCGATGGCCCGCTCCTGCCTCGCCCTCGCCACCGCGAGCACAGACGCGGGCGCGCACGCGCTCGCCCTCTGGGCCGCCGCGGAGGTCGCCGGAGTCACCGACGACGCTCTCGCAGCGCGCCTCCTCGACGCTGTCCGGCGGCCCTCCCTGCCCACGGTCGACTGCGCCTGGGCCGTTGTCGCCGGGCTCGCGATGCCCGCAGGGAGCACAGCGAGCAGCCTCGCCCAAGAGGGCGTCGCCAGGCTCATGGCCCAGCAGGGATCGAAGGGGACGTTCCCGCACGTGCTGCCGCCGTCCGGTGGGCTGCGCGGCCACGTCGGCAGCTTCGCCGATCAGATCTATCCGATCCACGCATTCGTACGGTTCGCTGCCCGCACCGGTGATCGTGCCGCCCTGGCTGCGGCCGAGGTCACGGCCCGTCAGGTCGTCGACCTGCAGGGGCCGGCCGGGCAGTGGTGGTGGCACTACGACGCTCGTACAGGCGACGTCGTCGAGCGGTATCCCACGTACTCGGTCCACCAGCACGGCATGGCGCCCATGGTCCTGTCCGAGCTGGCCGCAGCAGGAGGGACCGACCATCGCGAGGCGGTGCAGCGCGGGTTCGACTGGCTCGGCACGCACCCTGAGTGCGTGGAGCCCGTGATCGCGCCCGACCTCGGGGTCGTGTGGCGGAAGGTCGGTCGCCGGGAACCGTTCAAGGCTGCGCGCGCCGCGGGTGCGATCGTCAGCCGCGCACGACCGGGGACGCACGTGCCATTCGTCGACCACATCTGGCCGGCCGGCCGGGTCGACTACGAGTGCCGACCGTACGAGTTGGGCTGGTTGTTGTATGCGTCAGGGAGTGCCGAGCAGGAGGGGAGCAGAGCATGAGCCAGGTCCGGGAGATTCTGGGCTATCCGATGTTGGCCGCCACGATGAGCGAGGTCGTCGACCTGTGCGAAGGGGCCATCGTTGAGAGCCAGCCGATTCAGATCGGTGTGATGAACGCAGCGAAGGTCGTCAATGCCGCGCGCGACAAGGGTCTCCACGAGGCGATCCTGTCGTGCGATGTGATCCTGGCTGACGGTCAGTCGGTCGTATGGGCCAGCCGGATGCTCGGCCAGCCGCTGCCCGAGCGCGTCGCGGGCATCGACCTGTTCTACAGCCTTCTGGAGCTGGCGGACGAGCGGCACCTTTCGGTGTACCTGCTTGGTGCTACGCCGGAGGTCGTCGAGCAGGTCGCAGACGTGGTCGGTGCCAAGTACCCGGGCGCCCGGCTCGTCGGGTACAGAGACGGCTACTTCGACGACGCGGAGTCGGTCGCGCAGGAGATCGCGTCCAGCCACCCCGACATGCTGTTCCTCGGCATGACCTCTCCGAAGAAGGAGATGTTCCTCGAGCGGTACCAGTCGCTCATGAACGTGCCCGTCACCCATGGCGTCGGGGGATCCTTCGACATCCTCGCCGGGGTCACGAAGCGGGCGCCGGAGGCATGGCAGAGGGCGGGCATGGAGTGGGCCTACCGACTCCTCCAGGAGCCCGGCCGGATGTGGAAGCGGTACCTGCGGACCAATGTCCTGTTCAGCGTCATGATCGCTCGGGAGCTCGTCAGTCGGCGACTGACCCCGGTCGCCGCGATGAGTACGAGTGAGGTGGCGTGATGGACAACCCCTTCTACAGCGGAACCGTGGCTGTGATCGGCCTGGGCTACATCGGGCTGCCCACCGCGGTTGTGCTCGCCTCACGTGGCGTGTCCGTGATCGGGGTCGATGTGAACCCTGTGACCGTCGAGCGCGTGGCGCGGGGGGAGATCCCGTTCTTCGAACCCGACCTGGCGACCAGCCTCAGCGGCGCGGTCGCCCTGGGGAACATCAGTACGAGCATGGAGATCCCGGTCGCGGACGCGTACATCATCGCCGTCCCGACACCGATCACCCCGAACGAGGAGGCGGACATGAGCCATGTGTTCGCCGTCGCCGAGGCGCTCGCCCCGCAGCTGCGGCCGGGTGCCATCGTGGTGCTCGAGTCGACGTCGCCCCCCGGCACGACCGAGGAGCTGAGCCGGACCCTGGCTGCGGCACGTCCTGACCTCACCTTCCCGAACGACGTCAACGACAGCCCAGACATCTTCATCGCCCACTGTCCGGAACGGGTTCTGCCCGGCCGCCTCATGGTGGAGATGGTGGAGAACAACCGGGTCATCGGTGGGCTGACGCCCGAGTGCGCCGAACGGGCCGCCGAGCTCTACCGGGTCTTCTGCCGTGGCGAGATCCAGCTGTCGGACGCGACCAGCGCAGAGATGGCGAAGCTTGCGGAGAACTCGTACCGGGACGTCAACATCGCGTACGCCAACGAGCTGTCGATGATCTGCGACAAGCTCGGCCTGGACGTGTGGGAGATCGTCAAGATGGCGAACCATCACCCGCGCGTCAACATCCTCCAGCCGGGGCCCGGCGTCGGTGGTCACTGCATCGCCGTCGACCCCTGGTTCCTCGTGGGTGCCGCGCCCGAGGAGGCGGTGCTGATCCGTACGGCCCGCATGGTCAACGACGCCAAGCCGCACCACGTGGTCAGCCAGGTCCTCAAGTCGGCGCGTCGGTTCCGGGACCCGGTGGTCGCATGCCTCGGGCTCTCCTACAAGGCGAACGTGGACGACACGCGGGAGTCGCCGGCAATCGAGATCGTCGCCGCGCTGGCCCAGCAGGAGCCGTCGATGACGATCCTGGTGAGCGATCCGATGCTCAGCAAGCTGCCGTCAGCGCTGCAGGGGTTCTCGAACCTTCAGTTCGTCAAGACGCACGAGGCCGTCGCGGCAGCGGACATCGTGGCGCTGCTCGTCGACCACAACCAGTTCCGTACGCTGCCGCGCAAGCTCCTCGAGGGCAAGGTCGTGATGGACACGCGCGGGATCTGGCGCTGAGAGCGGTCAGCTAC
>JADGPB010000256.1 GCA_017882655.1 Propionibacteriales bacterium | reverse complement strand
GTCGCCGCCTCCGACGCGTTCTTCCCGTTCGCGGACGGGCCGGGCATCCTCATCGCCGCAGGGGTGAAGGCCATCGTCGAGCCCGGTGGCTCGATCCACGACGACGAGACCATCGCGGCCTGCGAGGCGGCGGGAATCCCGCTGTACTTCACAGGCACAAGGCATTTCGCCCACTGACGTGGCAAGAACCAGATCCCGCTCACCGCTCACCGAGGACCGAGGGTTGCTCGGGATGGTGCGGCGCCAATGGGCATGGTTCGTGACCGTGGCGATCTTCGGCGTCGGTGCGCTGTACGCGATGCTGCCGACGGGTCACTGGCGCCGAGGCAGCGCGATCATGGGCTTCGCCCTGCTCGCCGGCGCCGGACTGCGGCTGTTGCTCGGCGACAAGGCCGGGCTACTGGTCGTACGCGCTCGCTGGCTGGACGTCACGGTGATGTTCGTGATCGGCGTCGGGATCACCGTTCTCGCGTTCTGGGTGCCCGCCGTGCGTCAGGCTGCGACACCCTGAGACAGCGAAGGCCCGGCACGAGGCCGGGCCAACGCTGGTGCGAACTCAGATGAGCCCGAGCTCCGTCACGGCGTTCTTCTCGTCGAGCAGCTCGGCGACCGACGCGTCGATCTTCGAACGGGAGAAGTCGTCGATCTCCAGACCCTGGACGATCTCGTACGCGCCGTTGCTGGTGCGTACCGGGAACGAGGAGATGATGCCCTCGGGGACGCCGTACGAGCCGTCGGACGGCACGGCTTGCGAGACCCAGCTGTCCGCGGGGGTGCCGAGCAGCCAGTCGCGCATGTGCTCGACGGTCGCGTTGGCGGCCGAGGCTGCCGACGACGAGCCGCGGGCGGCGATGATCGCGGCGCCGCGCTTGGCGACCGTCGGGATGAAGTCGTTCTCGATCCAGGCCTGGTCGCCCACGGCCTCAGCGGCGTTCTGGCCGTTGACGGTCGCGTGGAACAGGTCGGGGTACTGGGTCGCGCTGTGGTTGCCCCAGATCGAGATGTTCTTGATCGCCGTGACCGGGACGCCGAGCTTGGCGGCCAGCTGGGCCGTGGCGCGGTTGTGGTCGAGGCGGGTCAGAGCGTTGAAGCGCTCCTTGGGGATGTCGGGAGCGTTGCTCATGGCGATCAGCGCGTTCGTGTTGGCCGGGTTGCCGGTCACCAGGACGTGGATGTCGTCGGCGGCGTGGGAGTTGAGCGCCTTGCCCTGCGCGGTGAAGATCGCGCCGTTGGCGCTGAGCAGGTCGCCGCGCTCCATGCCGGCGGTACGGGGACGGGCGCCGACGAGCAGCGCAACGTTGACGCCGTCGAGCACGATGTTGGCGTCATCGCCGATCTCGACCTTGCTCAACAGAGGGAAGGCGCAGTCGTCGAGCTCCATGACGACGCCCTCGAGGGCTTTGAGTGCGGGGGTGATTTCGAGCAGACGCAGCTCGACAGGCTGGTCGGGACCCAGCAGCGCTCCGCTCGCGATGCGGAACAGCAGGCTGTAGCAGATCTGGCCGGCGGCGCCGGTGACGGCGACCTTCACGGGGCTCTTGGACACGGTTATGGTGCTCCTCTCGCAGGGACTTCCTTACGCTAGCAGTCGGGCACCGTCGCGGAAGCGGGAAGCACCTGTCAGAGGCCTGACGGCTCGCCGGAGGGCATCAGTCCTCCACTGCGGTTCATCATGTTAAGGGGGTGAGTCGTATGTTCTCACGGCGAATTGGCCATGAGAACATACAACTCACCCACATAACATGATGAACCGACATCGCACCGGGGGCCGCGGGACCTCCAAGCCGGGGGAACGCTGTCGTTGTCGTAGGGTCGAACTGTGCGCCTCATCCTCATTCGTCACGGGCAGACCCAGTCCAACGTCGACCATCTCCTCGACACCGGCCACCCCGGTGCGCCGCTGACGGAGGCGGGGCTGCAGCAGGCGGCCACGCTTGTCGACCGGCTCGCGTCCGAACCCATCACCGCGATCTACAGCTCGGACCTGACACGCGCGCGCCAGACGGCCGAAGCGTTGGCGGCGTCGAAGGGCTTGACGGTGACCGAGCACCCCGGACTCCGGGAGATCTTCGCCGGGGAGCACGACATGAGCGAGGACTGGATGCTGTACGTGTCAGTGTTGGACACGTGGCACACCGAGCCAGACAACAAGCTCCCCGACGGTGAGAACTGGCCCGAGTTCCAGGAACGCTTCGAGGCCGCGATCGATGAGATCGCGGACACCGGTGTCGAGGTCGCCGCGCTCGTGAGCCACGGGGCTGCGCTGCGCGTCTGGATCCCGTTCGTGTGTGCGAACACCACCGCGGGTGACGCTCGCCATTGGCGGCTCGACAACACCGACTACGTCGTGATCGAGGGCGATCGCGGCGGCTGGAACCTCGTCTCGTGGGCCGACGAGGACGTCACCTCCCAGCACGAGGCGCCCGAGCTCGCGTGACCAAGACGAACGACCGCACAGGCGTTCGGCACGCCTGTGCGGTCGCAGTCTTTGATCTCTAGTGGATCGTCGCCTTCTCTGCGCCGGCTCCGGTGAGCGAACGGACTTCCATCTCCGCCTGCTTCTCGGGGTTGGTCTCCTTGCTCGTGAGCGTGCCGATGACGCCGAGGAGGAACCCGACCGGGACCGAGATGATCGCCGGGTTGTCGAGCGGGAACCAGCCCCAGTGAAGGTTCGGGAACATCGCGGCAGCGAGCGGTGCGGTGGACCCGATCGGTGCCACGACGGCCGGCGAGAAGATGATCAGCACGAGCGCCGAGATGAGCCCGCCGTAGATCGAGAGCACCGAGCCGCGGGTGTTGAACCGCTTCCAGTACAGCGAGAAGAGGATCGACGGCAGGTTCGCGGACGCAGCGACAGCGAACGCCAGTGACACGAGGAACGCGATGTTCATCGACTTCGCCGCGATGCCGCCGAGGATCGCGAGCAGGCCGATGACGATCACCGTGGCCCGGGCGACCTTGACCTCTTGCGTCGGATCGGCCTTTCCGTCCTTGAACACCGCGTTGTAGATGTCGTGCGCGAACGATGCCGACGCGGTGATCGCCAGACCGGCGACGACCGCGAGGATCGTCGCGAATGCGACGCCCGCGATGATGGCGAGGAAGATCGTTCCGGCCGTACCCGCGCCGGGCAGGTAGAACGCGAGCGCCGGGGCGGCCGCGTTGGACTTGCCAGGAAGCAGGTTGATCGCCTTCTGGCCCACGAGCGCCGCTGCGCCGAAGCCGAGGACGAGGGTGAACAGGTAGAACGCGCCGATGAGGGAGATCGCCCAGCTCACCGAGCGGCGCGCCTCCTTGGCCGTGGGCACCGTGTAGAAGCGCATCAGTACGTGCGGCAGTCCCGCTGTACCGAGCACGAGCGCGATCGACAATGAGACGAAGCCCAGCTTGTTCGTGCCGTACTTGCTCATCGCGTGAAGGAGCTTGTCGCCGGCTCCGGCAGCAGCCGTACTCGCCGTGTCGGCGTTGCCCTTCACCTGCGCCGCACCCATGAGGTCGGACAGGTTGAAACCGAACTTCCCGAGCACCCAGAAGAACATGATGCCGGCGCCGATGATGAGGAGGACGGCCTTGATCATCTGCACCCAGGTCGTGCCCTTCATGCCGCCGATGAGCACGTAGGCGATCATCAGCAGGCCGACCACCGCGATGACGGCGATCTGAGCGGCATCGGCCGTGATGCCGAGCAGGAGCGCCACGAGCGTTCCGGCGCCGGCCATCTGGGCGAGGAGGTAGAAGAAGGAGACCGCGAGGGTGGAGATCGCAGCCGCCAGGCGTACTGGCTTGTTCTGCATCCGGAAGCTGAGGACGTCGGCCATCGTGTATTTGCCCGTGTTGCGCAGCGGCTCGGCGACGAGCAGCAGGGCGACCAGCCATGCGACGAGGAAGCCGATCGAGTACAGCAGGCCGTCGTAGCCGTAGAAGGCCACAGCGCCGGCGATGCCCAGGAAGGACGCGGCCGAGAGGTAGTCGCCAGAGATGGCGATGCCGTTCTGGCGCCCGGAGAAGGACCCGCCACCGGTGTAGAAGTCCTTGCCCTTGCGTCCGCCGCGAGAGACCCGGATGACGATCACGAGGGTGATGACGACGAAGATCGCGAAGATCGCGATGTTGAGCCATGGCGTGCCGAGGGTTGCTAGCGGAGTCATCGCGCGTTCCCTTCAAGCTTGTCGCGCAGCGCGGCCGCGAGCGGGTCCAGGTTCTTGTTGGCATGGCGGATGTAGAGCCATGTGATGAGGAACGTCGTCACGAACTGCATGAGGCCAAGGAGGATGCCGAGGCTCACGTTGCCGAACACGCGGATGTTCATGAAGCTCTCCGCGTAGGTGGAGAGCAGGACGTAGGCGAAGTACCAGATGAGGAACGCCGCGGTCATCGGGAACGCAAACCGGCGGAACCGGCTGCGAAGCTCAGCGAACTCCGGCGAGGCCTGAACCTCTTGGAACGCAGAGGCGCTGGGGCCGACCGGCTGGTCGCCTCCGAGTGCCGGGAGGGGGTTGTGGCCGGCCGGCAGGTGCCGTTCGGGATCGTCGGCTGGGGTCATTTCATGGCTCGCCATGGGGGGCTCCTTCCATCGGGACGCGACGTCGCGTCACCGGTGGCGGCGACTGTAACGGCAAGTACCCGGTACTCGCCGCCAAACCGCGAAATCCGCCCCGGAATTCTTCGGGC
>JADGPB010000255.1 GCA_017882655.1 Propionibacteriales bacterium | reverse complement strand
AGCCGGTGGAGACGCCGATGGCTCCGACGATGTGGCCGTCACGTACGAGCGGGATGCCACCGGGGAACACCACGATCCGTCCGCCATGAGCGTCGCTCAGCCCGTACAGGTCGCCGTCGTGGCGGGTGATGTCTGTGAGGTCCTTGGTCTGGCACTGGAAGGCGATCGCCGTGTACGCCTTGTTGATCGAGATGTGGATGCTGCCGACGTTGGCGGTGTCCATCCGTACGTGCGCCTTGAGGTTGCCGCCTGCATCGACGACCGCGATGTCCTGCGGCTGGCCGATCTCTTTCGCCTTGGCGATCGCGCCGTCGATCACTCGACGAGCGTCGTCCAACGTTAGGCTGTCACTGATCTTCTCTCCACTCATGATGACTCCTTCGTGGGTGTGTAGTGGTTGGAGATGAGGGTCATGGGTGCCCGGCCGGTCGATTGCCCTCGACCTAAGCCGAGCACCCGCTTGCGTTACAGGATCAGAAGATCCGGTTGACGATGCTCGCTGGTGCGGCGAGCAGGGCGTCGATCTCGTCGTCGAGCTTGACGAGCGTCAGGGAGCAGCCGGCCATCTCGAGCGAGGTGCAGTACTCGCCGACATAGCTGCGGGTCGCGGTGATGCCCTTCGCGGCCAGCTTCTCGGCGGCGATCCCGTACAGCAGGTACAGCTCGCTGATGGGCGTACCGCCCAGGCCGTTGATCATCAGCGCCACCTTGTCGCCCGAGGAGAACGGAAGGTCCGGCACGACCGCGTCGAGCAGGATGTCGACGATCTCGTTCGCGGAGACGATCTTGGCGCGGCGGCGGCCGGGCTCACCGTGGATCCCGACGCCGACCTCCATCTCGTCCTCGCCCAGCTCGAACAGCGGGGAGCCCTTGGCGGGTGGCGTGCACGCGGTCAATGCGATGCCCATGGTGCGGGCGACCGAGTTGACCTTCTCGCCGACGCGTACGACCTCCTCGAGCTCGGCCCCCTCCTCAGCCTTGGCCCCGCAGGCCTTCATGACGAAGAAGTTGCCGGCGACGCCACGACGGCCGACCGTCCAGGTGGAGTCCTTGACGGCGACGTCGTCATCGATGAACAGCGTCGTGACCTTGAGGCCGTCGGCTTCGGCGAGCTCCTGGGCCATCTCGAACGCCATGCGGTCGCCGGTGTAGTTGTTCACCAGAAGCAGGACGCCCTTGTCGGACGCGAGGAGCTTGGCCGTCTGGTAGACGTAGTCCGACGGCGGGGCCGCGAACACGTCGCCGGGGCAGGCGGCGTCGAGCATGCCGGGTCCGACCACCATGACGTGCGCGGGCTCGTGCCCCGAGCCGGACCCCTGGACGATGCTGACCTTGTTGTTGTTAGGGGCGTCGGCCCGCATGATCAGGTTGTACTCCGGCACGTACTTGATCGTGTCCGGGTTGGCGGCCGCGATGCCCTTGAGCATCTCCGGGACGAACTGCTTCGGGTCGTTGACGAACTTCTTCATGGACGTTCTCCTTGGTGGTTGGTGTGCGTGTTGGTCAGTTGTCGTTCACTGGGGCCAGTCGTCGGCCAGCTTCTCGAGGAGTACGGCGATGGCCATCGCGCCGGCGTCGACCGACCCGATGCTGCGTTCTCCGGTGTACGAGGCCCTCCCGCGACGGGCCTGCATCGTCTTCGTGTTCTCGGCGGCCTCACGGGCGGTCGTCGCCATGGCACGTACGACCTCGGCAGCGGGCTTTCCCGCGCTCGCCTCGGCCTCGAGCGTGTCGATCGCTGGTACGAGTGAGTCCATCAGCGTCTTCTCGCCGAGCTCCGCCTTGCCGCGGGCCTTGATGCCCTCGACGGAGGCGCGCAGCGCTCGTACCACGTCGACGTACGAGAACTCCTCGAGCCCGCGCAGCTGAGTGCCGGCGCGTAGCATCGCCGTGCCCCAGATCGGTCCCGACGTGCCGCCGATGCGGGCGGACACGGCACCGGCGATCTTGATGACGAAGGTGCCCGGATCCGAGCGGTCGATGTTCTCCCAGTCCTCCTTCACGATCTCGAACCCCCGCGCCAGGGAGTAGCCGAAGTCGCCATCACCGACGACGGCGTCCAGCTCACCGAAGTACGTCTCGTTGTCGAGGATGGTCGAGGTGACGTTCGACATGACGAACTCGACGTCTCTGAGGGTTCCCGTCATGTGTTTCTCCTAGCGGTGGATGAGATGGGCGATGTCGGACAGGGAGACGAAGCCCTGTTGGGCGAACGTCGGTGGCTTGCGCAACGGGCTCCCGGCGAACGGCCGTCCGGGGTCGCCGAGGCTCGGCAAGACGACCGTGGCGCGAGAGAAGTCGTCCTCGGCGGTGTAGCTGCTGACCGTCACGAGCACCGTGAGGCCCGCCCCCACGGCAGCCTCGACGCCGATCCCGCTGTCCTCGACGACCACGCAGGCGCCGGGGTCGAGGGCCAGGTCTGCGAGCACCTTCAGGTAGATGTCCGGGGCGGGCTTCTTGTGGGCCACGACGTCGCCCGCGAACACCTGGCACTGCTCGTACGAGTCCTCGCCGACCGCGTGCCGCAGCACAGCCCGTACGGACTTCTCAGCCGACGTCGACGCGATCGCGACAGCCCATCCGGCGGCCAGGGCCTCCCCGATGAGCCGGTGGATGCCGGGCCGTCCGGGCAGCAGGCCCGCCTCGACCCGCTCGGTGAACAGCTCGGTCTTGCGTGCGTGCAGTCGCTTGATGAGCACCCCCTGCTCGTCGGCGTCGCCGCTCAGGCCCGCGCTCGTCACGACATCGGTGGTGAACGTGCTGGCGATCCGCTCCTTGCCTCCGCCGATCTTCAGCTTCTCCGCGTACGTCGCGTCGTCCCAGCTGATCGGCAGTCCGAACTCGGCGAAGGCGAGGTTGAACGCCGGCAGGTGCCCGTCCCGCTCGGTGTCCGCGAGGACGCCGTCGCAGTCGAAGATCAGCGCCGGCATGGCTCAGGCCTTTCCCGCGCTGCCGAAGACGTTGATGTACGAGATCGTCATCTCGCGGATGGCCTTGGACACCGGTGCGAACAGGCTCGGCGGGTCCCACTTTCCGGCGGCGTCGGCCGTTTTCAGGTAGGCGAGGCTCGACTGCATGTAGGTCTCTTTGAGCGCCGTGGAGATGTTGACCTTGGCGCAGCCGCGAGCGATGCAGTCCTGGAACTGCGCGTCCGTGAGGCCGCTGCCACCGTGGAGCGCGATCGGTACGGGGTGGGCCGCGACCAGGTCGCTGACCCGCTGGAAGTCGAGGACGGGGGCGCGCTTGTACGTGCCGTGGGCGTTCCCGATCGCCGGCGCGAAGCAGTCGACGCCGGTGGCCTCGAGGTAGGCGAGGCTGATCTCCAGGGTCTGCCGGTGCGACTCCGCATCGCTGCCTACGCCATCCTCCTGGCCCGTGATCGACTCGATCTCGCCCTCGACATCGGCTCCGTACCGGCGTGCCTCGGCGACGACTTCGATGGTCTGGCGCTGGTTCTCCTCGACCGGCAATGTGGAGGCGTCGAACAGCACCGAGTTCCAACCCTCGGCGAGACAGGTGGAGATCATCTCGCGGTCGGGGCAGTGGTCGAGGTGGAGGCAGGTGGGCACTTCGATGCCGGCCGTCATCGCCTTCCACATGGCGTACAGAACAGGTGCGGTGACCGTCCGTACGGTCTTCACCGAGGTCTGGAGGATGATCGGCGACCTCGCTTCGACGGCGCCAGCGAGAACGCTCTCCATCGTGAGGTCGTTGACGATGTTGATCGCCGGCACCCCGTACCGCGCCTCGAACGCGGGCTTGAGCATCTCCCGCAGGGCAGTGACAGGCATGGCTCTCCTCTCGTCGTTGAGCGGTGGCCGCCGGTTGTCGTTTCCCCATTGGCGGCGACTGGATCGAGACTAGGCACGCAGCCGGGCGCTCACTATGGGGGATTTCCCGCCCCAGGGCGTGCGGGTCGGTATGGGGGATGGCTCGACGTCAGCGTCAGGCGTGACGGGCGACAAGTTCCGTACGGCTGTGGGCGTTCTCTTTGCGCAGTACCGCGCCCACGTGTTTCTCGACGGTCTTCACGGAGATGCCGAGGCGCGTTGCGATCTGCTTGTCGGCGAGGCCTTGAGTCAGCAGGGTGCGGACCTCACCCTCCCGCTGAGTGAGAGCGGTCCCGGGCGGAGCGAGGCTGAGTTGCTCGAGCAGCCTCCCGAAGACGATGACCTCTCCGCGGGCAGCAGCCAGCACCGCTCGTCCGAGGGAGGTGGCGTCGACATCGCGGGGTACGAGGCCTCGTACGCCTTCGGCAGCCCAGGCGCGCACCTCGGCCTCGGCAGCCGCGTCGTCCACGAGCCCGATGACGGCCACGTCGGGATCCGCCTCGTGCAGGGCGGCCATGAGGCCGTGCTCGCCGGGCAGGCGGAGGTTGGCGAGCACGACGTCCGGGTGGAGCAACGCCACGGCGTCGACGGCGGCCGTGACGTCGCCGGTCTCGGCGACGACCTGTACGCCGGGCTCACTCGTGTCGAGCAGCTTGACGAGGCCAGCCCGCATCGCTGGCTGGTCGTGTGCGACGATCACGCGCAGACGAGCGCGGTCGGCGAGGTGGCCGAGCTGGTGCTCGTACGGCACATCGGCACGGATCCGTGTGCCCCACCCGGGGGTGGAGTCGATCTGTACGCGGCCTCCGACCTGCGCGGCGCGACCGACGAGCGCGGCGAGTCCCATGCCGCCGTGGTGCC
>JADGPB010000254.1 GCA_017882655.1 Propionibacteriales bacterium | reverse complement strand
TGTAGGTGACTCGCGGAACGGCTTCGTAGTTCGCCGGACGCGCATCGCCGGAGATGTTCGCCGCTACCACGTCGCCCTCGTATTCCCCGACGTGGGTCAGCGGCCAGATGCCGTTGACGTCGCCGATCGCCCAGAGGCGCTCGCCTGCGCGCAGGTGCTCGTCAACCGGGATCCCGTGGGGGTCGGCCTCGACGCCGACCGTCTCGAGGCCGATCGCCTCGACGCGCGGGCGCCGACCGGTTGCCACGAGCAGCCGGTCGCCCCGCAGTTCCGTACCGCCATCGAACTGCACGACATACTCGTCACCCTCCCGCCGCGTGGCGGTGGCGTGCATCCCGAGCATCAGCTCGATTCCGTCCCGGCGCAGGGCCTCGCCGAGCGCCTCGCCCAGCGGCGCAGGCTCGCGGGGAAGCACCCGCTCGGCGCCCTCGATGAGCACCGCCTCACCACCGAGACGCCGCACGACCTGAGCGAGCTCGACGCCTGCGGACCCGCCACCGAGCACCAGCAGGCGGCGCGGGACAGCCTTCATGCTCGTCGCCTCGCGGGTACCCCACACGCCTTCAAGCTCCCGCAGTCCCGGGATCGCGGGCACGACCGGATCCGCTCCGGTCGCCACGACGATGTGCGTCGCGGTGCGGCGGACGCCCTCGACTTCGACCACGCCGGTGCCGGCCAGGCGGCCGGTGCCGCGCAGCAGGTCGATGCCGTGGTCCGCCAGCCAGCGCTCCTGGCCGGCGTCAGAGTGGTTGGAAACCATGAAGTCCCGCCAGGCCAGCGCGGCCTGAACGTCGACCTGCGCGCTCGCGCCGGCCTCGCGCGCGCCCTGCACCGCCTCGCCCGGGCGCAGCAGCGACTTCGACGGAATACAGGCCCAGTACGAGCACTCACCACCGACCAGCTCACGCTCAACGACAGCGACGCGCAGCCCGCGTGCAGCCAGCGCCGCAGCGCAATGCTCACCGGGCGCCCCGCCGCCGAGAACGATCACGTCATAATCACTGCTCGAGCTCATCGTTACCTCCGTCGGTTGCTGGTGACATCACGGCCGTTCGGTAGAGGCTCATCGAGAAACTCGGCGCTAGCCAGGGGCACGACTCGGTCTCGACGGCCGGCGATGATCAGGACGGGCGCGTTGATCTCAGGGAGACACTCGGCCAGCTGGGGAAGCTCGTTCGGGTAGGCGCGCGCGATCGCCCGCAGATCGATCGCACCGCCGGGTGCCGGGGTCTCCGGTCGGGGCGACGAGTGCCTGGGTCACACGACGACGTGCTCGACCTCCGCCATGTAGCGCCCGGCGGCCGCGGAAGCCGCCTCCGGGGTGCTCCCACGCTCGCGAGCGTCCAAGTACGCCGCATACCAGTCCCACCAGTCATGCGGTGGGGCCACCGCCTCAAACGAGCCGTGATGGTCGGCCGTCTCATGCAGGAGCTCGGCCAGAGCCGCAACGTCCATCGGCCACACCCGGCCCGGGAGCCGCTCCGTGATCTCCTGCAACAGCCAGCTGTTCCCGTCAGGATCCGCGAACGTCGCCCAGCTACGGTACGAGCGGCGCTCCGGGTCGGGACCGGGCACGCGCCGCTCGATGTTGTTCAGCCCGGCGCCGTGCCAGACCTCGCTGACGTCCGCGCCGTGGCTGATCAACTCGTCGCGGGCAGCCTCGATGTCCTCGACAATCAACATCAGGTCCTGCACCGAGCCGGGCGTCATCGTCGTCGTCCCCTTGCCGAACTGGATCGAGGCGGGCGAGTCCGGTGGGGTGAACTGCACCACCCGGTGCTGCTCGTCTACGGGTATGTCGGCGTCCAGGCGCCACCCCAGGCCCTGGTAGAAGGCCTTCGCGCGATCGACGTCGGCGACCGGCAGCACCGCGACCTCGAGCTTCATATCCACGATGTCGGCTCCTCTCCCTGTGATGCCAGTGACTTTGCCCATGTCTCCGGCTCCGGTGATTCCGGTTATCGGGTATCGGGATGTGCGCGACCTACTTCAGCGCTCGGCGAGGCGCCTGCGCTTGCACACCCCGCGCGCCGCGCCCGCGCCTACTCAGATTGGCTGGGTTCCCCCGCCGCTTTCTCTTGCCGGCTGCCTTCGACGACCCGCGGCCGCCCGCCGGAGCCTTCGGCGCCGCCAGGTCGGATCGTGATTCGCCGCGGCCGCGCCGCCTGCGCCACCGGGATCGTCAGGTGCAGCACCCCGTCGCTGTAGTCGGCCTGCACGTCTTCGCTATCCAGGCTCTCGCCGAGCTGCAGCTGGCGGGTGAAGCTGCCCTGCGGCCGTTCCGCGACCAGCACGTTGTTCATCGCACCTCCACCTCGCGAGATTCCACCACTGACAACATTCGCCCGGAACCGGGCGCCACGCACCGCTCCGGCGTGCAGAGGATAGGCCGGTCACGCCCGCGCCGCGACCACGCTGACATCGCGGGGTCGACCGGGCTGCTGACGTGAACTCGTGGCGTTCAAAGCCCGCGGGCTGCTGTGGACCCCGCTCGAACAGGGCATGCGCGAACGGGGCGTTCGCTCTGTCAACGTCGTGACGTCCATCAGTCGTCCTCCCACGTCTGTGGGCGTAGTCGTCCGGGACCGGTCACCGTCCGACAAGCCGCACTTGTACCTCCCGGAGCAGCCACCCGTTGCCGCCCGGCTCGCTGAATCAGGCGTGGTGGACCACCCCGCCGGCGTCGTGGAACAGCCCGCTCACCTCGACGCCCTGGCTGACCGGATCGGCACGGATTGTTCGATGTCGAAGACGACCAGATGAGGCCTGGACGGAACCCGGCGCAGCCCGCGCTCACCCGGTTGGTCCCGAGAGTCACCTGCCCGGCAGACGCGCCGTGATCTCCTGAAGCACCCAGCCGTTGCCGTCCGGGTCGCTGAACGAAGCGAACGACGCGTAGCTGCGGCCGTCCGGATCCGGCCCAGGCACCCGCCCGTCTGTGCCCGCGTGGTGGAAGACTCCCCCGGCGTCGTGGAAGACCTCACTCAACTCGGCGCCGTGCCCGACGAGCTCGGCCCGCGCCGCCTCGATGTCGGTGACGACCAGATGCAGGCCCTGCGCGGAACCGGGCGTCGCAGACGTGATGCCGGTACCGAAGATGACCGAACACTGCGAACCGGGCGGCGTCAGCTGCACGACGCGGAAGTGCTCGTCGGCGACGAAGTCGGCGTCCAGCCGCCACCCCAGCGCCTCGTAGAAGTGCTTGGCCTGGTCGACGTCGGAGACGGGTACGACGACGACTTCGAGTTTCATGTCCATGATCTGAACACCCCCGTTCTCGCGCGAAGTCGGCACGGAGGGATGCCGGCCCGACCATCCTCGCACCGCCCACGGCCCTATCGACCCAGGCAGATTCCCTGGTCCGTGCCTGGTCCTGGCCCCAGGCCCGCAGAGGTGGCGCGACCATCCGGCCGACCAGGGCAGGGTCAGGGAGTCGCCCTGGCGCGAAGGGCCGCTCGGGGCTATGACAGTCGAGGGCAGGTTGCGCCCGCGACGCCATGTGAGAGGCGGTCATCCCATGCGTTCCGACATTACCTCCGGCGGCATCTTCCCCGATTACGCGCTGCCCGACCACACCGGCACCGTCCGCACGCTCAGCGAGCTGCAGGGCCGCGATCCGCTGATCCTCATGCTCTCGCGCGGCCACTACTGCCCGAAAGAGCACCAGCAACACCTCGAGTTGGCGGCATTCCAGTCGAAGGTCGCGGTGGCCTACACCCAGATGGTCACGATCTCCACCGACGACCACCACACGCTGCAGGAGTTCCGCGGGTCGGTCGGCGCCCAGTGGACCTTCCTCTCCGACCCCGGGCGGACGATCCAGAAGGACCTCGACATTCAGGAGTACACCGACTCCGAGCACGACCCGATGATCCCACACACGCTCGTGCTCAAGCCCGGACTGGTTATCCACAGCATCTACAACGGCTACTGGTTCTGGGGTCGCCCGTCGGTCGACGACCTCTGGCGTGACCTGCGTGCGGCGACACGCGAGATCCGCCCGGACTGGGATCTGAGCACGCCGGGGCTGCGCGAGGCCTGGGCCGCGGGCGACTGGTCGCACTTCCACGGATGGGACAGGCGGTCCCGTGAACCCCTTGCCGCGATGTGATCGATCGGCGCTGTTGCACGCGCCTGGAGAAGGTGGTTCGTCGACGAGATGAGGGCTCTCCGTCGGTGGCGTTACCTGTACCGGGCGGTCGGGGAAGTCGCTGGGGGCCTCGCCGCCCACGGAGAAGTAGCACGAGACGGGCACAGGCCCGCTCGTAGTCACGATCCGTGATGGCGGTGTCGCCAACCAGGAGGCCCACTCTCGGTCAGGGTCGGCTGGGTCCAGAGGATAGGCAGCGCTCCAACCCGGTGAGAAGAAGCGCCGCCAGTCCGGGGTCGCGTCGGGAGTGCTGACCCTCACCGAATGATCCTCCATCACAGGGGGCTTTCCCTCGCCCATCACGGTGTCAAGGCGCCGTCTCGGGCGACAGCGTTAGGCCCCGGCTCGGACATCGGCCACTCCCGGGGTTGGTCGTACTCGACGAGGACGATCAAACCCTGGTGCAGGCGCAGCCCCCAGGCCGTCTCGACCAGTCGTCATCGGGCGTCCAACTCACCGCTGAGGTAACCGGTCCGCACGCCCTTTGGCCACGGTGAACAACTCGTCACGGAGGCCAGCCCCCGCACCGTCGGGTTGCGGCGCAGATCTT
>JADGPB010000253.1 GCA_017882655.1 Propionibacteriales bacterium | reverse complement strand
GAGCCGCACAGGCGGTTGACGGTCAGTCCCGCTGTCTCCACCGGCAGGCTCGCCACGAGGAGCGCCATGCGCGCCACGTTGCGGTTGTCCTCGCCGGCCTGGTTGGCGCAGCCCAGGATGACATCCTCGACGCTCGCCGGGTCCACGCCGGTCCGATCCATGATGGCGCGGATGACGAGGGCGGCCAGGTCGTCGGGGCGAACGCCGGCGAGCGCTCCGCCGTACCGCCCGATGGGCGTCCGGACAGCGTCGACGATCCAGGCGTCCCGGAGCGGACGGTGCGGGTCTCGCGTCATGTTGGGGAGTCTAGGCCGCACGGGCCCGAGGAGTCGCGGCGCTCCGAGCGGAAGGGAGAGGGGGTTGTCCCGGATCGCAGGGACGCCATCGTGCAGCGACAACTCCCGCAGATCACCGGTGCGCTGGGTGTTGCGCGGCAGCCACAACGCAAGTTGCGCTGCAAGGTTCATCGATGACTATCCGCTCCCGCGTGGACTGACGCGCGTCGTGATAGTGGGGGGGCCGAACGAGTGTCGTTGTCGCGCCGTCGAAGTGCAGGCGCCTCCAATCGGTCCAGCCGAGCGAAGGGCCAGACGCTCGTCGAGTTCGCCCTCATCTTCCCGATCTTCATCGTGCTGCTGTTCGGGACGATCGAGTTCGCCTTCATCTTCAACGCCGTGCTCAGCGCCAACTTTGCGACCCGCGACGCCTCGCTCGCCGCGGCCGAAGCCGGCTCCAACACGGGCGCCGATTGCGTGACCATCGCCAAGGTTCTCGGCGATATGACCGCGCCCGTGGACAGCGCCAACATCACCCAGATCATCATCTACCGGGCGAATGCGTCTGGGGGTCCATTTGGCGGCAGCTACACGGCTGCGGGCAACGTCTGGACCCGGGGGGGATCGACCGACTGCAGCGCCTACGGTGGATCGGCCAGCCTGCCGTTCAGCCTGACGACCGCGAACTACCCCGAAGGCATACCCAATCTGAGCACCGGTGCAGGCGGCAGGTGCAGCTATCTCAATGGCTGCCCGAACAACGCGTCGCGCACCCGTGACACGGTCGGCGTCCAGGTGACGTACACCTACACGTACCACACGCCACTCCGCAATTTCGTCGGCCTGGGCGGCGGCACGCTCACCATCGTCCGCTCGAATGAGATGCGGACGGAGCCGGTCCTGTGACCCCCTGGCGCGGCGCCCCGCACATCGCAGTCATCTCGAGCCCACGCTCGGAGCGTGGCCAGACGATGGTCGAGTTCTCGATGCTGGTCCCGGTCTTCCTCGTCCTGCTCCTGGGGATGCTCGAGTTCGGCATCGCCTTCAACCACCAGCTCACGCTCGGCTACGCGACCCGGGAGGGCGCTCGCATCGGTGCCGACCTGGTCAACGGCGGCGGAGTGCTGGGCTGTGGCACGGGCCAGTCGCCCAACGCCGCGAACGTGGACCAGGTCGTCATCGAAGCTGTCGACCGCGTCCTGACCTCGGCCGGCTCGCCGATTCCGCTCAGCCAGGTGACCCGGATCCGGATCTTCCAGGCAGATCAGAGCGGCGGAGACACGCTCGGCAAGGACAACGACTGGGCGTATGTCGCCTCTGCCTACACGCTGCCTGACGGCACCAAGGTCAACTTCTCGCCGGGCACCCAGACCTGGGGCGCCTGCAATCGATCGAACGTGGTCGGCCACACGTACGCGAGCTCGGTCGATTCGATCGGGGTGTCGATCTCGTACACGTACCAGATGAACACGCCGCTCTCGTCGGCGCTGCGCCTCATTGGCGGCGCCGGGGCCTCGTCGCTGGCCCTCACGGACGTGACCGTGATGCAGCTCAACCCAACATCCGTGACGAACTAGTGAGCGTGATCATGCACACGAGCGGGTCCAGGCAGCCCCGATCCACCGCCGTCGAGCCGGCATCCGTACGAGCGGCACGTTTGGCCCCGCGACGGCGGAAGGTGCTGGCGCAACGGGGCCAGGTCCTTGCGCTCATGGCCATGTCCATCTTCGTGCTCGTCGGGTTCGTGGCGATCGTCATCGACATCAGCTGGTACTGGAGCAACTCCCTCCGGGTACAGCGAGCCGCGGATGCGGCGGCACTCGCTGGAGCCGTGGACCTGCCAACGAACCCCGGTACGGCAGGCGTGCTCACCCTGGGCACGGGAATCGGCGACGCGCTCAAGGAGGCGGCCAAGAACGGCTATACGAACGGAACCGGCGGCGTCGCGGTGACTCCCGTCCCGGACAACGTCGCGAAGGTCGGCGGCAACGCCAACCAGATGGACGTCACCATCTCGGCGCCCGTCAGCACGTTCTTCATGCGCGCCTTCGGGATCACCACCATCACCGCGACCCGGAGCTCGAAGGCGCTCTACACACTGCCCGTCCCGATGGGGAGCCCGGAGAACTACTACGGCGTGTTCGGTGCGGTCCGCGCCGAGACCTTCTTCATGGGACCTTCGGCGGCAGGCACGACCCCGACCGACCAGTGGGCGAGCACGCCGACCACCGGCACGACTCGCGTCGTCGACCTGGCCACGTCGGACAACCAGTACGCCTCGGCGTCCGCGGCCGCCAAGATCGAGACCCTGGGCGGCTTCGGGTTCAGCGGCTTCCCGAGCGGTTCCTCGGTCGTCGGGATCACCGTCTCCCTGGACGGATCGGGGAACAATGCTGGTTGCTCCGTCAAGGTCGACCTTTCGTGGAACAACGGTGTGAATTGGACCACCGGTGGCGGGACCGGCGTGAAGACGCAGGCACTGACGGTCACGGATCCTGCCACACCCTACGAGCTTCCCATCACCGACACCGACACGTGGGGGCGTACCTGGGCGACCGGTGACTTGGTGAATGGCAGCTTCCTTGCGCGCCTGACGCCCGTCCTCAGCGGCTCCTGCAACCTCGTCAAGCTCGATCAGGTCAAGGTCAAGGTCATCTACGCGTACAACAACAGCCTGACGGGGCCGGGGACCTCGTGCCCCAATGGAGCTGCCAACTGCTACCAGGACACGGGCGGGCAGGTCCTGAACGCGCGCGGGTTCTGGGCGACGATGAACACGAAGGGCGCCGCGAACGTGAACGGCGACGCATATCAGCCGTTCTACGACACGCCGACGTCCACCGCCGCCAAGACCTGTCCGTCCGCCGGAAACGCCTGCTACGACCCGCTCAACTTCTACAACTACGCGATATCGATGCCACCCAACACCACCGGCGGTTATGTCTACATCTACGATCCGGTCTTCTGCGCGACGGCGCTGGCGAGCGGCACGGGCGACCGCTGGTTCGGCGGGACGACCGGGATCAGCTCCTGGTACGAGCTCTTCAACACGAACAACACGCCGTACACGCTGGCCGACGACACCCTTGTCAGCGGTGCGACGTCGGGCAGTCTGTTCCAGGACGTCGCCGCCTCGGACTCCACCATGGGCGGCAGCGGGGGGTCGGAGTGCGACCGGACGGATACCCGGTACAACGATGGCCGCGACTATCACAACTCGTGGTATCTGCTGAACCCCGGGAGCCCACTAACCGGCGGACCCAACGGGACTGTCTACCGGCTCCACACGACGTCGTCCGTGCCCCCGGGCCAGACGGAGTCAGTCGACCAGAAGAACGCGAATGGCGAGCAGAGTTTCGCGATCTTCGCGAAGAACGCGGAAGGCACGACGGCGAACGGGCGCCTGCCCCAGGTCTACGGCCTCGGTGCCATGCAGATGTTCACGCCCCTGTCCGCGTCCGGCACCACCGTCAACTCGGAGTTCTACCTGGCCCAGGTCCCTGCCTACTACGCCGGGAAGACGCTGGAGCTCCACCTCTGGGATCCGGGTGACACGAAGCCCCTGGCGGCCACTCTCTTCATCGAGGTACCCACCGCGAGTGGATGGAGCGTGACGCCGTTCACGTACTCCGCCGCGGTTGGGACGACGGGGGGAGCCAACTCCGCGTGCAACTCGAACTCGAACAGCTCGACGAGCAACAACTCGGTCCAGACGAATGTCGGCAACACCACGGGACTCTTCAACGGCTGCTGGCTGACCATGGAGGTCCCGATCCCGACCGGGTACACGGCGGATCAGAACGGCTGGTGGAAGATCCTCTACTCGATGTCCGGCAGCGGGACCTCGAGCGACGTCACGACGTGGACAGCGCAGATCCTGGGCAACCCCGTGCACCTGGTGGTCCCGTAGGCGGGTGGACTCCTCTGTATGAAGAAGTCGAGATCGGCCCTCATGCGCGCCCCGCTCTCGCTGACCGAAGAGTCCAATCCTGGTTCCTGACCACTCGCGAGGCGGTGAGGTCGCGATAGCACGCTCCTCACATTGGCCGGCGTCGACCAGGAGAGTCACCTCACCGTCGAGGGGCAGGAACGTCGTCGCATGCCAATACGGGGCGCAGGTGCGGTGCGTCCTGGCGACGGCGCAAGGTCGGCCGCAAGGTTGCGAAATCACAATCAGCAGTCGTTCCGGTAGCTGAGCGCGCTTGGGGGGCTTGTCGGGAGCCACCCTATGCCCATATCGCACCGTCGAGCAGTGAACCCACCTGATCAGCAGGGCCGACCAAGCGGGCAGTCGCTGGTGGAATTCGCTCTTGTCTTTCCCCTGTTCGTGCTGTTGACGCTCTTCCTCGTCGAGTTCGCGTTCGTGTTCAGTGCCCTGCTTGGCGTGAACTTCGCAAGCAGGAACGCTGCGCTGGTCGCGGCTGAAGCCGG
>JADGPB010000252.1 GCA_017882655.1 Propionibacteriales bacterium | reverse complement strand
CGTCCACGACGCCGTAGGACTGCTGGACCGCTTGCTGCAGGCGGCGCAACAAGGCGGCAGGATCGGCAGCGCGATCGAGATCCTGGCGTTGCAGGCACTCGCCCGCCAGGCGCAAGGCGACACGTCCTCGGCCCTCGCGCTACTGGAGCGCGCCCTGTGCCTGGCTGAACCGGAGGGCTACGTCCGGGTCTTCGTGGATGAGGGCGCACCGATGGCCGATCTTCTCCAGGAAGCCGTTTCCCGCGCGATCGCGCCTGACAGCGCGAGGCGGTTGTTGGCAGCCTTCCCGTCGGCCAAGCCCGACGGGACCCACCCCTCCGAAGCCCGATGCGAAGGCATGGAGATCCTGAGCAAACGTGAGATTGAAGTGCTCCAGCACATTGCCGCTGGGCTCACAAACCGAGAGATCGCCGCTCGGCTGTATCTCTCGCTGTACACGGTCAAGGCCCACGCGCGCAGCATCTACGACAAGCTGGATGCCCACAGCCGCACGCAGGCCGCCGCCAGGGCAAGAGACTTGGGAATTCTGCCTCGATTCTGAGGGCGCCCGGGCCCCGGCGATCCGTCCGCTCGTTCCTCGCCTCCTTTCGGCGAGACATCGACATGTCCGCGATTAGTCCCACCTGTTAGTCCCTTCGAACGATGTGGGTGCCCACCATCCGGCCCATGCTCGTCGAGTAGAGACAGACGTCTCGACCGGCAGCAGAGGGCGGCGAGGGTAGTGGCAGAGCGACGAGGCGAGAGAGCAGAGCCGACTTGGTCCACGGTCTACCAGATCAGGATCGAAGGCCATCTCGGACCCGCGTGGACAGCCTGGTTCTCCGGCCTGTCGATCGCGTTGGAAGACAACGGCGACACGCTCTTGACCGGCCCGGTCGTCGACCAGGCCGCGCTACACGGGCTCCTGAAGAAGGTGCGTGATCTGGGCGTACTGCTCGTCTCGGTCAATCGCCTCGAGCCCGGCCCGGCACCGCAACCAACAGAAGAAGGAGATCGAGATGCGCACTGAAAGAACACAGACGAAGGAGATTGAGATGCCCACGTACAGAGGGAACGCCATCGCCGCGGGAGTCATGTTCATCGCTTGCACGGCGGCGGCCATTCTGTACATCGTTCCGCTGGGCGGCCCGCTGAGCGCCCCCGTCGACCTCGCCAAGCTGGCGGCCAACAAGAACGGGGTGGTACTGGCGGCGCTCATCGAGTTCGTCTGGGCCGCTACCTGCGCCGGCATCGCGGTCGCGTTGTTCCCGGTGCTGAGAAGGCACAACAGGGCCTTGGCGCTCGGATCCGTCGCCGCCAGAGCGGCCGAAGCCGTGCTCGTCCTGGTCGGCACGATCGGCATGCTGGTGCTGTTCAGCCTGAGCCAGGAGGCTGTGGCTGCGGGCTCCGCCGGGTTGCCCTCGGCGGATACCCTGGCGAACCTGCTGCTCGCGTCCCGCGAATGGCTGCATGGCCTCGTCGGGCCGCTGGCGTTCGCCCTCGGCGCCTTCCTGTACTACTGGGTGCTGTTCAAGTCGAGGCTGATCCCGCGCTGGCTGTCGGGTTGGGGGATCATCGCGATCGCCCTGAACGTGTTCTCGACCATCTACGGTGCCTTCGCTCAGGACTTCGGCCTCTCGTCGGTCAGCACCGCGATCAACATCCCGATCCTTCTCCAGGAAATGGTCTTGGCCGTGTGGCTCATCGCCAAGGGATTCAATCCGTCGGCGCTGGCTTCCGGCGCCCGGAGCCAGGAGTAGTCACGGGGACACTGTTTCGCTGCCCTTCGGCTGGCCCTTCTGCGTGTGATCCGGGTCGGGAGTTGGTGGTGAGCGCCTCCCAGTTGTCGAAGCCGATGACTGCGACGTCCTCGGGCACCCGTCGGTCGAGGTCCCGGTCAGGCGCCGGTCCCGACCAGCCCCTGGAGCGCGCTCGGCAAATGCCCGGGTGATCGGCCAAGCCCTTAGGGCGCAGGTGGCGGTGCAGGAACGAACAATGCCGGCCCGACAAGGTTGTTTCCCCTAGTCAGACCGGCATTTATGCGTGTGGCTCCCCCGACTGGACTCGAACCAGTAACCCTTCGATTAACAGTCGAATGCTCTGCCAATTGAGCTACGGGGGACTGCTTTCAGCGCTGGGAAAGGCTAGCAGACCACCCTTCGGCGTGTCGCATCGCTCCGGGGGATCTCGGCTACCGTCGGAGCGTGGCAGTCACGACGATCCGCACCGGCGCCGACCTCGACGGGGAGCAGCTGTCCGGAGTGGACATCAGCGGGGTACGGGCAGGGGACGTACGGATGCTCGAGTGCGAGGTCGCGGACTGCCGGATGGACGAGACCAAGCTCACCGGGATCCACGTCGTCGACTCCACGTGGGTACGCGTCGCGGCCAGTTGCCTCGTAGCACCGCGCTCGTCGTGGCGTGACTCCTCGATCCGTGACTCGCGGTTCGGGCTCCTCGACCTGTCCAGCTCGACGCTGCTCCGGCTGACGATCACCGACTCCAAGATCGACTACCTGAACCTGCGGGGGTCGACGGTACGCGAGGTCGTACTCACCCGCGTCAACCTCGGCGAGATGTCGCTGAGCGATGCGTCCGGCACCAGCCTCACCCTGACCGACTGCACCCTCCAGACGCTAGAGCTCCACAACGGACGCCTCGCGAAGGTCGACGTCAGCACGTCCACGGTGCGGAGGATCGACGGTCTCGACTCGCTGCGCGGGGTCATCCTCAACCTCAGCCAGGTCCTCGACCTGGCGCCGTCGATGGCCAAGCACCTGGGCGCGACGCTCGCGGAGTAGTCCGTACGTGCCGAGTGTCACCAAACGCACGGAATCAGGTCGGAGAAACGTGGATTTGGTGACACTCGGCGTCGTCACACCGGCGCACCGGCCCGGCGGAGGGCCATTCGCATGCGCTCCGCAGACAGATACGCCCGGCGGTACACGTCGAAGCTCGTGAACACCCGCAACGTCCAGCCGATGTCGTCGAGCTGGTCACGCCGTGTGTTGTCGGTGCGTTGACGCCAGTCCGAGGCGCGCCCGATCCGTACGTCCTCCTCGTCGTCGCGGTCGAAATGGTGGGCACCGTCGTAGTCAGCCGCCACCCGCCATTGCGGCCACGAGAGGTCAGGGCAGTGCACGCCCGTGCCGTCTGGGAGACGAACCCACCGGTTCACCTCCGGTTGAGGTAGACCAGCCTCCACGAACACCAGCCGCAGGCGGGTCTCCATCGGAGAGTCCACCCTGTCTCTGCTGAGAGCTAGTGCTTGGCGTAGAACGCGTACCCTACGTCCGCGGCCCCAGTCCTCCAGACGCTGGGCGAGGTACGCGGCGGCGCGCTGATCTCGACGCCGTAGCGCGTCGGCCAGGATCACCAGGTCCACCTCCGAAGCGCCGCCAGCCGCGAGATCGCACCATGTCCGCCAAGGCGAGGTGATCCGGAGTCCCTCCCTCTGGATGACGTCGTCCTCGAGAGGAGTGAAGGCGTGTCCAACGACTCCCTTCCCGTGGGGTCGAGCGGTGCCCGGAGGCACGGAGACGTGGATGGCGGCATCCGGACCGGGTTCGGGGGCGGCGTAGCGAAGCCTCTTTCCTTCGGGCTGCCACGGCACGTCCCAGCCTCCGAGGTGCAGCGCAGTGCCGTGCGAGAACACCGCTGACGGCGGCAGGATGAGATGGGCCGCCCGGCAACGCTCGAGCAGCGTGTCGGGATGATCGCGCACGACCCGTACGCCTGGCCAAGGCCGAGCGAACCTCGCACCATCCAGCACACGCGCGGGAATGCCCAGCTCGCCCGCCCGGGAAAGGGTGAAGGGCTCGCGAGCGAGTTCGTCGGGGGATCTCGTGCATGCATGAAGCCTGCCGCTGCGAGCGGCGCCGAAGTTCCGTTATCCACAGGCCTCCGCGCGTACGCATCGACTGTCACCAAACCCACGGAATCTGGGCGAGGAAGCGTGGGTTTGGTGACACTCGGCGTCGCAAAGGGCCGCACGGCCTCAGGCCAGTGACGTGATCCAGGACGTGTGCAGGCTGGCGTAGTGGCCGCCGCGAGCGAGGAGCTCGGTCGGGGTGCCGTCCTCGATGATGCGACCGTGCTCGAGGACGATGATGCGGTCGGCGATCTCGACCGTCGAGAGGCGGTGGGCGATGATGACGGCCGTACGGTCGGAGAGCAACGTCTGCAGCGCCCTCTGGACGGCACGCTCGGACGGGATGTCGAGCGAGGACGTCGCCTCGTCGAGGATCAGCACGCGGGGATCGGCGAGTACGGCGCGAGCGAACACCAGCAGCTGCCTTTGCCCGGCCGACAATCGGCCACCGCGTTTGGCCACGTCGGTGTCGTACGCGTCGGGCATCGCCTCGATGAACGTGGCCGCACCCACGACCTGCGCCGCCGCGACGATCTCTTCACGCGAGGCACCCGGCTTGCCGAACGCGATGTTGTCGGCGATCGTGCCGGCGAACACGACGTTCTCCTGGGTCACCATCGTGACCGCGCGCCGGAGGTCGTCATCAGCCAAGGCGCGAAGGTCGATGCCGTCGAGGTGCACCGTGCCGCTCGTCGGGTCGTAGAACCGCGCGATCAGCTTGGCGATCGTGGTCTTGCCGGCCCCGGTCGTGCCGACCAGAGCGATGGTCTGCCCCGCCGGCACGTGGAGGTCGAGGCCCGGAAGCACCGGGGCACCTTTCACGTACGAGAAGGTGACCTCGTCGAAGTCGAGCGCCCCA